>NZ_JACMOO010000414.1 GCF_014377975.1 Ferruginibacter sp. | reverse complement strand
CTGGCAGCCGCCCATAACCGGAGAACTGATTATGGAAACCTTTAACCTTCCGCCGGGCCGTGTAGTGGGCGATTTAAAAAATGCTATCCGCGAAGCTATTTTAGAAGGAGAAATTCCCAATGAGTATGAAGCAGCTTTTAATTTTATGGTTCAAAAAGCAACGGATCTTGGCCTTTTTTATAAAGCATGATTAATTATCATTATTCCATTATCAATTAGTAATTTTACATTATGGCAATATTACGTTTCAGAATTTATTGGGAAGATGATGACAGCATTTACAGAGATGTGGTGATAAAGCATACGCAAAATTTTGCAGACCTGCATCTGTGCATTTTAAAGAGTTTTGAGTTTGATAGTAAACACAAAGCCACTTTTTACCGTAGTAATGACAGTTGGCTAAGAGGAAGGGAGATTTCGTTGGAAAAATATGCTGACAAATCCTATAAGGTTGAGCCAATGATAATGACGGAAGTTACCATGGGATCAGAAATTAAAGATCCTAATCAGAAGTTTATTTATGTATACGATTTTAATAAGTTCTGGACCTTTATGGTAGAGCTTATCAATGTAGATAAAGACGAAAATAAAAAGCTTGCCTATCCGGTTTGCATCCGTACAGAAGGTATTGCCCCCTCACAATATGGTACCAAAGGTTTAATTGATAAACGCCTTGCAGAAGTGGAAGAAAAATACGATCTGAATGCCGCTGCCATGCTGGAAGGGTTTAGCGAAGAGGATGAAGATGGCAATGCCACCGAAAGCGCTGAAGAAGATACCACCGCTGGTGAAGAAGCCCAGGAAGACTTTTAAATAATAAATAATTATTATTTTAATCATGCGAAATGAAAAGTAAATTATTTTTCTTTTGTATTTTTTGAATTAGGATAACTTTTCTTTTTTTTATAATTACCTGCTGCGTTTTTATTTTTTTTGGTTGCCCTCCTCCTTCAATTATTGTAAAATTCTGCGCTGTATGGGTATTAAATATTTCACTATACAGCATGCGGTTATTAATTATCCGCTAAAAAATATCCATTGAAAAAAACCTGTATCATTATTGTTGGCCCTACTGCTGTGGGTAAAACAACGTTGGCAATCCAGCTGGCACAACATTTTTCAACTGACATTATTTCGGCAGACAGCCGTCAGTGTTTTAAAGAATTAAACATTGGGGTTGCTAAACCCTCAGCGCTGGAGTTGCAGTTGGTGAAGCATTATTTTATCAACTCACATTTTATAAAAGATACCCTGAATGCGGCGGTATTTGAACAGTATGCATTGGCAAAGGCAAAACAAATTTTTGCAACCCATGATATTGCTGTAATGGTGGGTGGTACCGGTTTGTATGTAAAAACATTCGTTGACGGTATCGATGAAGTACCTGTTATAGAACCAGCGATCAGGGAACAGGTTGTTGCGGATTATGAATGGGAGGGATTGGAATGGTTACAAAAAGAAGTTGAAAAAAATGATCCATTGTATTTTGAAAAGGGAGAAATAAAAAATCCGCAGCGCTTGATGCGGGCATTGGAAGTAAAATTATCCACGGGCAAATCTATCATCGAATTTCAAACACAGCAAAAGCAAAGCAGGGATTTTAATATTATTAAAATTGGCCTTGAAATGCCAAGAGAAGCGTTGAACAAAAAAATAAACAGCAGGGTAGATGAGATGATGAAAAACGGCTTATTAAATGAAGTTAAAACCCTGGTGCCGTATAAGAATTTGAACGCTTTGCAAACAGTGGGCTACAGGGAATTATTTGGTCATCTTATTGGCGACCTTTCATTGGAAGATGCAATTGAAGCCATTAAAATAAACACCCGCCAGTATGCAAAAAGGCAAATGACCTGGTTTAAAAAAGATGAAACCACCCGCTGGTGTATGCCAGATTTTTCGGAGCTTATTAAACTGGCTGGCAATAAATAAAAGGATAGATAAATTACTACTGTATAACTACAATATTATCTACGTTCTGTAAAACCCGTTTACTTTAATTTTCCTGTTTGTCCTGAGTTTGTGTTATTTCAAAAGTTCATTATCCCCATCGTTTTAACAATTTACTAAATTATTTCGGTAATATTTATTTTGAAATAAGCGGTGACATGTTGTATCGGTTGATATATTCCCATTGATTAACATTCAGTGACAATAGAATCTCCCTTCATTTTTGCAACAATTTTAAGGGTCCTAATTATGAAAAATGTCCGATTATTATTATATCTTATTTTACCGGCTTGCTACAGCATTACTTATGCTCAAAACAGTCAGCTGCATTTTGAACACATTGGCGAAGCACAGGGAATTTCTCAAAGCAATGTACTATGCATAACGCAGGATAGCAAAGGGTTTATGTGGTTTGGTACCTGGGACGGTTTAAATAAATATGATGGTTATAAAATGAGCGTATATAAAAATGATCCTGCAGATTCCAGCAGTTTAAGCAACAATTATATTAATGGTATTTCGAAAAGTAAAAACGGCAATTTATGGATTGCTACAGAAGGCGGCGGTCTGTGCCATTTTAACCGCAGCCAGGAAAACTTTACACGCCTGCAACATAGGTCTAACAACGCAAACGACATTATCAGTAATGTTGTAAACTGCGTATTGGAAGATGATCGGGGAATGGTTTGGATTGGAACACCCCAGGGTTTGGATAGATACGACACCTCTAAAAAATTATTTGAACACTTTACTTTTAAAACAACTGACACTACCAGTATTAGTGACAATTTTATAAAATATATTTTTCAGGATTCGGAACACAATTTATGGCTGGGCACCGCTCTTGGCGGACTTAATTTATTTGACCGCACCACAAAAAAATTCCATCGGTATCAGCACAACCAGTATAATAGTGCTTCTGTTAACAGCAATGACATTTATAGCATTTTTGAAGATAGCAAAAAAAGATTGTGGATTGGTACCAATGGAAATGGGCTGGATCTTTTTAACCGGCAAAACGAAACCTTCCGGCATTTTAAACATGATGAAAATAATATTCATTCCCTTGCTGGTAATACTGTGCTGGCGATTAATGAAGACGCTGAAAATAATTTGTGGATTAGTTCAGAAAACCAGGGCATATCAGTGTTTAACATTACGACCAGTGTTTTTTCTGTTTATAAAAATGATGAGGTAGATAAAAGCAGTATCAGCAATAATTCTGTTTATGCAATTTACCGCGACAGTAAAAATAACATGTGGCTGGGAAATTTTGCAGGTGGCATCGATTTGCTTAGCCGCGATAAGCTGATGTTTACGCACTATTTACATAGCACCCAACCCAATAGCCTCAGCAATAACATTGTGTTGAGTATTATGGAAGACAGTAAAAAAAATATCTGGATAGCAACGGATGGTGGAGGTCTTAATTTTTTTGACCCGCTAACGGAAAGCTTTAAACATTTCCGTCATCAACAAAACAATAAAAATAGTATTTGTGGAGATAATATTTTAAGTACCTGTGAAGACAGCAAGGGCAATATCTGGATAGGTACATGGATTAATGGCTTAACTGTTTTTAACCCTGGTAAAAATACTTACCGGCATTATGAAAATGACCAACACAATCCGTTAACCTTAAGCAGTGGCAATGCATCGAAAATTTTTGAAGACAAACAAAAAAATATTTGGATTGGAACCTACGGCGGCGGATTGAATTTATTAAATCAGGATGGTAAAACATTTTCTCACTACCTTTTTATCAATAACAAAGGCAATGGAATTGCAAGCAATATAATAGTAAATATTTTTGAGGATAGTGACGGGGAGTTTTGGTTGTGTACTGCAGGCGGCGGACTGATTCTTTTTGATAGAAAGACAAAAGACTTTACAACTTTTACACATGATGATGAAACAAAGAATAGCATAAGCAGTAATAATGTAAATGTAGTTTTTGAAGACAGCCGTAAAAATTTGTGGGTCAGCACCCTGATTGGCTTAAACCTGTTTGATAAAAAAACCAGGCAGTTTAAAGTTTTCAGGGCTGCGGATGGGTTGCCTGGTGAATATGTTTTTGGTATACTTGAAGATGAGCGGCATAATATCTGGGTTAGCACTAATAAGGGGATATCCTGCTTTAACCCTGAAACCAAAGTTTTTAAAAATTATGGAGTTACCGACGGACTTCAATCGAACGAATTTAAACAACTGGCATATTGCAAAACAACGTCGGGCAAAATGTATTTTGGCGGGCTTAATGGCTTTAATGTTTTTTCGCCGGATAATATCCGGACTACGGCTTTTGAGCCGCCACTGGTATTGACCAATTTTCACATTTTCAATCAACAGGCAGCGATTGAAGTAAACAATCCAAATCCTTTTCCTTTAAAACAAACCATAACTGAACCTGATGATGTTACGTTACCTTATTACAATTCAGTTTTTTCCTTTGAGTTTGCAACACTCAATTATGTAAGTGAGGAAAGAAAGCGTTATGCGTATATGCTGGAAGGCTTTGATAACGGATGGAACGAAGCTGGTACATCCAGGAGCGCAACTTACACCAATCTGAACCCTGGCAAATATGTATTTAAAGTAAAAGGGTTAAATAACGAAGGGAACTGGTCAAAAAATATTCTAAGGATACATTTACTTATTACACCACCTTATTGGTTAACGTGGTGGTTTAAATTAATTATTTTTTTGCTGCTTGCGGGCGGTGCCATTGCCTTATATCTTATTCGTACCCGTGCGGTAAGGGCACAACAAATAAAACTTAAAAAGCTCGTGGAAGAGCAAACACAACAATTAGTTTTATCTGCCCAGTACGAACAGAAAGCCAGGAAGGACACAGAGTTGGCCAATAAAGAATTAAAAATAAAAAATAAGGAACTGGAACAGTTTGCATACGTGGCTTCCCACGATTTACAGGAGCCACTGCGTACTACATCTAGCTTTGTAGAGCTGATGCAGAAGCAATACCAAGGCCGCCTGGATGAAAAAGCTGATAAATATCTTAACTATATTGCCAATGCATCTGACCGGATGAAAATATTGATAAAAGACCTGTTGGATTTTTCAAGAATCGGAACTAACAGAGCATTTGAAAAAGTAGATTGTAATACTATTTTATCAAATGTAGTGGCTGATATTTCCGTTGCTATACAGGAAGAAAAAGCAGTAATACAGTTTACAGAATTGCCGGTAATTCAAGGCCATTCTACTGAAATAAAATTGCTTTTTCAAAACCTGCTGATCAATGCCATCAAATTTCATAAACCAGGTGTTTTACCAAGGATAGAAGTTAGCGTTCAAAAAACGGAAGGGTACTGGCAATTCAGTATCAGCGATAACGGTATCGGGATTGAAAAGCAATACCGGGAAAGAATTTTTGACATTTTTCAACGCCTGCATACAAGAACGGAATATACAGGTTCCGGTATTGGTTTATCGCATTGTAAAAAAATTGTTGAGTTGCACAATGGAAAAATATGGGTAGAGTCTGAGCCTGGGTACGGAAGTAATTTTTATTTTTTACTTCCGGCTGAAGATATTGCAGGATGAAAAAATTTGCCCTGACAGGATTACGGCAACTGTTTTTAGATATAAAAATTAGCTTGAATGCAATAAAAAAAAATACACTATTGCTTTACCCAAAAGTAAATAACTAATCCATTTATTTAAACCGCTTAAATTAAGCAGGCCGCATGGTCCGGCTTGAAGCAACACAAACCAAAATCGAATTTGTATAGCAGGGAAGAGCCTTGCAAACCCAACGGAACGTTATAAAATAAGCTTAAGAAACTGAAGCAGTTGAGCTACGTAGCATTTCTTGATTAACTGCGCCTCTAAAAACAACTGCAAGCTTTGTATATTTGCTTCAAAAATAATATGGGCGCAAATTAGATAATAAAGCAGATAAATATTTTAATTTTATTGCCGAAAGCTTTGCCAGGTTGTGCATGCTGATGAAGGATTTGCTGTATGATTCAAGAATTGGGACAAAAGCAGCTTTGGAAAATGTTGGCGGTAATAAGATAGCACTAATTGTGTTATCAACTTTAACGGGGAAGTTGTAGAAAAAAGGCAGCTATTAAATGTGGTAATTGATAATGGTATTAATATCGAAAAGTAGTGTGTAAAAAATATTAAATATTATTCGATGCCGTGATATTCATAATTAATTATAAAGGATCTGGCATTGAATTATATCATTTTAAAAAATTATTGATTTGTACCATGGTAAGATGTGGATAAAATCTTTATCAGAAGCTTGTATTATATTTTTATCCACCATTCCTGAAAAAACTACGTAATGATTGAAAACATGTTAGACTGTATTCTTGTAATTGATGATGACGAACCTACAAATTTTATCAGCACATTGGTTATTGAGGAGGCCTGTTGTACGCGTCATCTGGAGATAGCCGATAGTGGTTTTAAAGCATTAAATTATCTTCAAAAAGCATTTGCTGAAACAACTGTACACAACAATTTTATTTTGCCCGACCTGGTTTTTCTCGACATTAATATGCCCCGTATGAATGGATGGGAATTTTTAACTGAATTCAAAAAATTGAACAATGATTATTTCCGTAAACCAGTAATCATTATGCTTACAACATCTCTTAATCCGGATGATAAACACAGGGCAGAAAACATCCCGGAAGTAGATGGCTTTGAAAACAAACCCCTTACGAAAGAGATGATACAGAAGATGATGGAAAAATATTTTAATATCGCTAAAACTAATTTATAGCGTCTTAAATAAGTTCAGGATTATTTTTGTTTACCAGTATTCTTAAAATTTAAATCCAACACTTGCAACTATATTACCCCGCAGATTTTTTATATTGGCAAAAGTGTTATTTTTATCCTGAAGCCTGTAAGGGAAATTTACATCTTTATTCACTGAATATATATAGGTAAGATCAATAAAAAAACCTTTGTTGCGATAACCAAGACCACCGCTTACCAACATCTTATTTGCTTTTAAAATGGCATCTTTATAGGGGTTGGTATAATAAGCAAAACCTAGCCTGGCCATTACTACATTAAATTTTAGTTCACCACCCACCCGAAAATTAAAGGCACCTTTATATTGGTTTTTTATAACCTGGTTTAAGGAAGTATAATATTCTTGTTCTCCAACAGCGGGTGTTTGGTTTGCACTGTAAAAAGACGAGGCACTATGACGGACATATTCAATATCGGCGGTAATAAATCCTTTCTGTTCTTTTACATTTTCTATTTGTCTCAACACATAACTTGCGCTCACCATTGCCTTCCACGGTGTTAACAAAGTATAATTGCTTTCGCCTGGAACACCATTTGTAAATTTTTCCGACGATACCGAAGCTACTGGCGGCAAGTTGGGTTTATAATTTTCCCTGTCAACTTCAAGATCAATATTTCGCCTGTCTTTAACCGTAAACATATAGCTTGGGGTATGTATTGCAAACCCCAAACGCAAAAATTCAGACGGCTTAAAAATAACGCCCATTTTTAAATTCAATCCAACTCCTTTAGTTGAAAAATTATCGGTATAGTTAAAGTAACCAAAATTATTATTTGTATCAGATGAAGTATCGCTTTCTCTAAAAGTAGTAGTACTGTGGTAATTAATAATTGGTATTCCGATACTGCCCCCAATTAATAACTTATCATTTTTGTTTACTGCATAACCAAGTGCTACCTCATACATACCGCCGCTGGTTTGCAGGGTATTTTTCTGAAACAACGCCTTGCCGTTTGCTAGTAAAAATTCGGGCAAAGCCTTTACCCTGTTGCCGCTAAAAGTATCAACAAGGTAGGTATACAATGCGGGTGCAGCGCTATAGGCATATTGCGGATCATTTAATATATCATCAATACTGCCCTTGCTTAAACCTTTAATCGCCTGCTCTACAAATTGTTCGCTGAAAGAACTATAATTGTTATAACCTGAATATTGTATGGTGTTATTGTAATCGGCTGTTTGGGTAACCGCAAGGCTGATAGACTGACTTGTGTTGGGTTTGTAACGGTTGTTCGCTCCATATACAATTCCTATCGGGCCTAAAAGAGTGAAATTATTTTTACTGCTTTTTAATTTTGAGTCTCTGAAATTTACGTTATTGTTATTAAAATTAAAGCCAGGTGTAAAAACAAATTCTCCCGTTTTATAATTACCTAAACCTGCAGGGTTTACAAAGGTTGCTGTAATATCTCCACCCAACGATCCCATAGCACCTCCTATTGCCATGCTACGTGCAGTGCCATTTTGAGGAAAAAATGAATAGCGTAAAACATCTTCGGGAACCTGTGCATACAAATTATGCCCAGTTAATAAAAGTGCGAAGAATAAATATTTTTTCATGGCATAATTATTTTTGCATGCCAGTTTTAAAGCCGGCAAATATATTTTTTTGTCTTTACCAATACTGCTTTTTAATTGGGTCTTGTAATTCTACCGCCTGAAGAACCGGATGAACTGCTGCCTGATGATGAACTGTTGCTGCTGGCAGGTGGCGGCGTGTAGGTTCTTTCAGTTGTGGTTCTGTTTGTTGAGGTATTGTTGTAGCTATTGTTATTATTGTTATTTGATGGACTAAATACTTTATTCAAAGCATTTCCTAATCCACTAACTCTTCCGTTACTGTTATTATACGGTCTTGGTCTGTTGGCAGGTACAGACATTAGAGGGGAATTGGTATTGTTATAATGCTGGTTATACCCACTCAGGTTGGTCATTCTTGGAGTGCTGTTTTTAATGGTACCAGCAGGAGTAATGTATACAGGGTAGGGGCTGTAATAAGGATTGTAATAATAATTGCTATAAAAGTTGCTGTAATAAGGGTTGTAATTATTGTAATAACCGTGCCCATTATAACTGCTGTAATTATTATAATTATTGTAATTATTGTAATATGCATACGGGCTGTAAGAATAGTCATTATTCAAATACCTCCACCTGTAATCAGTTATGCCCATCCGGATCATCCTGTCTTCACCGGTATTATTGTAATATTCATCATTGGCAGGCTCTCTTTTAGTAGTTGCTACCGCTTCGCCAAAGCTACGGGCAGGAGAATAATATACATCATCAGGGGTTTGCCCTGATTTGTACATGGTGGCACAACTGCTAAAAGCAACTACAAAAACCGCTAAAATTATAAGGTTCGTTTTCATGATAATTTGTTTAAAATTATTGTAATGTGAAGTTACTATTTTTGTGCGATTTTATAAAAGATCTTGTCGGTTATCTGCAAATATTTACTTTTTTAACTATAATGCAACAATCAGGCAAATGAATGTTAAATGTGTGCTAAAAACCAATGGTTGCGAGGATGCATATAAAAGTAAAAAATAAGATGAAATAAGTCTTGCAAGAATTGTAAAACCATTAAAAAATAATAATAAATAAAATGAGCAAAGAAATTACAAGCAGGGCAAATGATTATTCTCAATGGTATAATGACTTAATTCTAAAGGGCGGCCTGGCAGATTACAGTGCTGTTAGAGGTTGTATGGTAATTAAACCCTATGGTTATGCCATATGGGAAAACATGCGGGATGAGCTGGATAAAATGTTTAAGGAAACCGGCCATGAAAACGCCTATTTTCCTTTGTTTGTACCAAAAAGTTTATTTGAAGCAGAAGAAAAAAATGCGGAAGGGTTTGCAAAAGAATGCGCCATCGTTACTCACTACCGGCTTAAAGCCGATCCGGATAATAAAGGGAAATTAATAGTTGATCCAGAAGCAAAATTAGAAGAAGAGCTGGTAGTAAGACCAACCAGCGAAGCCATCATCTGGAATACGTACAAGGGCTGGATACAATCTTACCGGGACTTGCCGTTGCTGATAAATCAATGGGCCAATGTAGTTCGCTGGGAAATGCGTACCCGTTTATTTTTACGTACTGCTGAGTTTCTGTGGCAGGAAGGTCATACTGCCCATGCTACCAGGCAGGAAGCGGTTGATGAAACGGTGCAGATGCTGAATGTATACGCAACCTTTGCGGAAGATTTTATGGCAATGCCCGTAATTAAAGGCATTAAATCTGCCAATGAACGTTTTGCAGGCGCTGAAGATACCTATTGCATTGAAGCGTTGATGCAGGATGGCAAAGCCTTACAGGCCGGAACCTCTCATTTTTTGGGACAAAATTTTGCAAAAGCGTTTGATGTAAAATTTGCCGATAAAGAAAATAAGCTGGATTATGTATGGGCCACCAGCTGGGGAGTAAGCACCCGGCTTATTGGAGCGTTGGTAATGGCCCATAGCGACGACCAGGGTTTGATTTTACCTCCAAAACTGGCGCCCATCCAAGTGGTGATTGTGCCAATTTTTAAGGGAGAAGAACAAAAACAGCTCATTGATGAAAAGGTAAAAGTGTTGCAGCAACAATTAAAGATGGCAGGTATAAAAGTGAAATATGATGACAATGATAATAATCGCCCCGGATGGAAATTTGCAGAATATGAAATGAAGGGCGTGCCTGTTCGCATAGCCATTGGTGCACGGGATATTGCAAACAATGTGGTGGAAGTGGCAAGAAGGGATACAAAAGAAAAAGTAAGTATGAGCATTGACGGCCTGGCAGAAAATATTATTGAACTACTAAACAATATTCAAAAATCCATTTACGATAAAGCAAAAAATTTCAGGGATGCGCATATTACAAATGCCAATACCTGGGATGAATTTATGCAGTTGCTGGATGAAAAAACCGGCTTTATAGCTGCTCACTGGGATGGTACACCGGCCACAGAAGATAAAATTAAAGCGCTAAGCAAGGCAACGATACGCTGTATACCGCTTAACAATAAAACAGAAGAAGGGAAATGTATTTTAACCGGTAATGCAAGCGGGCAAAGGGTTTTGTTTGCAAGAGCTTATTAATCTGTATTAATTTTATTGAAACAATTTACAAAGGCGCTGAAACTTTCAGTGCCTTTTGTTTTGCTGAATCACAAAAGTTTTATATTCGTTTAAACAATTAAAACCTTCATTGATGGATCCTGAACAAAATCTTTTAGAAAATGAATTGCTGATTAATAACATTTCACAAATCCACCTCAAAGAAACCGCCATGTGGACAAAATTTTTAGCCATCACAGGTTTCATTCTCAGTATCTTTATTGCTGCTGGAGCTGTTTTTATAGGAACCATGTTTAATAAGTTATCGGGCGGATTGCCTGGCGGTAAAGAAATGGGTACGATGGCTGGGGGAATGATTATGGTGATTTATTTTTTTGTAGCGGCAATTGCTTTTCTGATGTCTGTTTTTCTGTTCAGATTTAGCATTAACATGCAGGCAGCTTTAAAAGCCAACGATCAGGAAACACTCAATCTTTCTTTTCAAAATCTAAAAAATTTTTTACCGTTTTGCGGGTATCATCACTATTTTATATCTTATTATTTTGTTGCTTGCATTAATAGGAGGCATCTCTGCCGCAATCTTTGGCCGGTAAAATGAACTTAAAAGTATAAAAATTATTTTAAAATACACATCCTGTAAAAATCCCGGAATAGAAACTCCGGGATTTTTTTTATTGGCAAAGTTGCGGATGATTTTATTGTCTTATTCTACAATTATTTTAGTACTATAAGTACCTTCAGGTAAATATACTACCACATGGTAAGTGCCTTTAACACTGCCTTTCAGTGGCAATTGATAAATGCCATCAAATGCGTTTACGTTATTTTTCTGCAATATTTTTTGCCCGGTTGCATTAATTAATTCTACACTTGCTTTATTGGTTGTACCGGAAATAAACAGGTTTACAAAATCCTTTGCAGGGTTAGGGCTCACTGTAAGTACGATGCCGTCCGACTTGCTGATACGTGCATTGCGAACAACGGAATATTCCTGCCTGTCATTAATATCTACCTGACGTATTCTGTAATAATAAACAATACCAGGTTGCACAAAACGATCAGTATAACCATAGCTTAAATTGAGGGAGGTGGTACCATTGCCATTTATCCAGCCAATCTGTTTAAAATTACTACCATCTAAACTTCTGTCAACTATAAAACCACGGTTGTTTATTTCAAGTTCGGTATTCCAGGACAACTGAATATTTTT
>NZ_JACMOO010000074.1 GCF_014377975.1 Ferruginibacter sp. | reverse complement strand
TTATAAATTGTTTTTCCAAACAAATATTTTATTTCAAAACTATCCCATTCTTCGGGTATGCAGGGTTCAAATCTTAATGAGTCGCCTTCTTTTTTCATTCCCAAAAAATAATCTGTAATCAATTGATACATCCAGCCTGCGGAGCCAGTATACCAGGTCCATCCCCCACGTCCTATATGCTTTTTTTCAGCATACACATCCGCAGCTATTACGTAAGGCTCCGATTTGTACATTGCAATTTTTTCAACACTATTACCGCGGTTTAGTGGATTAATCATCTGTAATAATTCCCAGGTTTTCTTTCTGTTGCCCATAGCTGCAAATGCCATTACCAGCCAGATAGCAGCATGTGTATATTGCCCGCCATTTTCTCTTACGCCGGGTACATAACCTTTTATGTATCCGGGATTAAGTTCAGATTTATCAAAGGGCGGATCAAATAATTGTATGAGCCCGGCTTCTTTACGAACCAGGTATTTATCGGCAGATTCCATTGCTGGTAACGTTCTTTCCACATCACCGGCTTTAGATAATACTGACCAGCTTTGGGCAATCGAATCTATTTTACATTCTTCATTTTTATGAGATCCGAGCGGCGTACCATCATCAAAATATGCACGCCTGTACCATTCGCCATCCCAGGCATTTTCTCTAACATTAATTCGTAATTTTTCAGCTTCGTTTATGCATTTTTCTGCAAAAGTGGCATCATCATTAAGGAGTGCAATTTCTGCAAACCGTATCAAAACATCGTACAGAAAAAATGCAAGCCACACACTTTCACCCTTTCCTTCATTCCCTACTTTATCCATACCATCGTTCCAGTCGCCTGAGCCAATAAATGGCAGGCCGTGTGTGCCAAATTTTAATGCATACTCAATTGCCTTTACACAGTGATGGTATAAATCTGCAAACGTGTTCGATTTTAGCGGCAGATCGTAATACGAATCTTCCCCAGCATTCAATAATCTTCCTTCAAGAAAATATACCTGTTCATTTAATATTTCTTTGTCTGCAGTGGCTTTTACATAAGCCGCAGTAACAAAAGGCAACCATAGATAATCATCGGAACATGTAGTTCGAACGCCGCGGCCGGAAGGTGGATGCCACCAATGCTGCACATCTCCTTCTTTAAACTGTCGGGATGCGCACAAAAGAATCTGTGATTTTACCAATGAAGGTTGAGAGTGCATTAAGGAGAGCGTATCCTGCAATTGGTCTCTAAAACCAAAAGCGCCACCTGACTGGTAAAACCCACTGCGGGCCCAGATACGGGCTGCAAGTGTCTGATAATTTAACCAGCCGTTTGCCAGCATATTTAATGCAGCATCAGGTGTTTTAAGCTGAATAACTCCTAATGCGTTTTGCCAATATTTATGTACTTTATTTAAGGCATCATGCGCAGCGGCGGCTCCTACACTTGCATGTATTGTGTCAATAGCATGCTGCATATTTTTACCGGCACCTAGCCTGAAAATAACTTCCCTTTCTTCTCCCTCTGCAAGCTCAAATGCAGTTTGTATAACTCCACATGGATCAAGGCCTGCGCCTGTTTTGCCTGATAATCTTGATCGGTTTAAGCCATCAGGATTGTTCATTGCACCGTTTCGGCCTAAAAATTCTGTTCTGTCGGTCGTAATTGATTTATTTGTTCCGTCTGCATCAAAAAAAGCAATGCGATTTGTAAATTCAGCACTATAAGCATTGCTTGCAAAAATAGCTCCGGTGGCATCATCAACTTCTGTTACAGTGTGTTTTAAATATTTTGCACGTAAGTCGCCTAATACCCATTCTACATATCCTGTGGCCGTCAATTTTCTTGGCCTGCCTGATTGATTTACGATTTTTATAACAACAAATTTTACAGGTGCCTCGATATCTGTAAACACCATCATTTCTGAATATATACCATCTTCACTGTGTTCAAAAACGCTGTAACCAAATCCATGGCGGGTTATATAGGGCGATGTGCCACGGCAGGGCAGCGGAGCAGGAGACCAAAATTTGCCACTTTCTTCATCCTTCAAATAAAATGCTTCTCCTTTTAAATCGGAAATGGGATCATTGTTCCAGGGTGTTAAACGTATTTCATGCGCATTATCAACCCAGGTATAAGATTGGCCACTTTCACTTATGATGCTTCCAAAATTAGGATTTGCAAGTACATTAATCCATGGCACAGGTGTTAGGTTTTGAGGCGTTGTTGTAATAACATATTCTTTTCCATCAGCTGTAAATCCTCCAAGGCCATTAAAAAATTGCAGGTCATTTCTACGTTCTACTTCTGTGTAAACAGAAGGATAGAATTTGGTAGGACTGAAATAGGGAATCGTTGTTTTCGATTTGGCACGTCTGTTTATCTGTTCTTCCAAAGTGCCATACTTATCAGCAATAACAATATGTGCTACGGCTTCAAATAAAATTCTGTCTTCGTTAGATATTTGATCTGCAGATCTTATAAAAATACCACCAAGTTTCTCTTTAAGTTCCAGCCCCATTTCAGGTGCAACAAGGCTTTGTATCTGTTGGTGTAATTCCTGGCGGTAAACACCATGGTCATCATTCCAAATAACTAAATCGACCATTAAACCTTTTAAGCGCCAGTATAAATGGGCCTGTATCATTTGCTTTACAAGACCAATGTTTTCAGCATCTTCAATCTGCACCAAAATAATTGGAAGATCTCCTGAAATAGCATAACGCCACAATTCCGGTTGTCCTTTTTTATTTTTTAAAATGATTGAAGGATCGGCTCTTAACAACTGGTTTGAATAAATCATAGAACCTGCAAGCAATGAATACAGATGTGCATCCGATTCTATTGCGTTAATCTGCCTTAATATTACCTGACTATGGGTCCAGGCAAGTTCTAATACTCGGTTTGATAAATGTTGTTCCTGGTATTTATCAACAAGGTGATTGCATATTTCTTTTGTTTCTGCCATACCGGAAATAATATCTACCGTAACAGCTTCATTACCTTCTAAAATGATGCGGTATTGAATAGATACAATGGGATCTAAAACGGAACCATCGGTATTTGATAATATTTCCTGCTGCTGCATTACCCTTGGTTTTGCGAGCGTGTTTCCTCTGCCAATAAATTTATCACGGTCCGTTTCATAAGACACATTTAGTATTTCTGCACCATTAACCTTCATTAAATGAAACATCCATGGCGTTTTTTCATCTAATGAACGTGGGCGGCGTGTGCATAGAATTGCGTTGCGCTGATCAACAATTTCCGTTTGTACAAATAAGTTGCTAAATGCAGGATGAGCTTCATCAGCCGCAGGTGTTGCCAGCACTACTTCTGCATAACCTGTTATTTCTAAAATTCTTTTTTTGCGGGAGCGGTTGGTGATATGTATTCTTCTTAATTCAATATCATCTTCCGGCGACACAACAATTTCTGTATGTGTTTCCAGCGAAAAATCCCGACGACGAAACTCCGCTCTTCCTTCTGAAAATACAGCTTCATAATTTTCGCCCTGCTGCATGGTAGGTTGATAAGCTGATGACCAGAAAAGGTTGCTTTCTAAATCACGTATATAACAAAAGCTGCCCCAGTTATCGCAGGTAATATCTTCTCGCCAGCGGGTAACTGCAATATTTTTCCATTTACTGTAACCTCCACCGGCATTGGTTATCATTACATGGTATCTTCCATTTGACAGTAACTGAATTTCGGGTATAACCGTATTGGGCGTATTAATAATTCTGATAGACTGGTCGTTACCGGATACAATACTTGTATCGCCTGCATGCACACTCGGTGAATAAAAAGTACTGATTCTTGGTATTCTTTCCTGCAATAAAAGCAATGCTGATTTT
>NZ_JACMOO010000413.1 GCF_014377975.1 Ferruginibacter sp. | reverse complement strand
TTATACCCCACCCATAAAGAAGCCCAAAGAAAAAACACACCCCTGTTTTCAAACTATTTTCAACTTTTGAACAATAACAGTGCTTTCAAAGCAGAATGAAGGTTAATTTCGAATCATCTCGGACAATAATAATAAATAATCTGAAACTTCATCCTTTCAATAAGTGAAACGCAAACTAAAAAATACGGATGCAATAAAAACGGTAACTTCAAATTCATTTTAATTTGATAATTAAAATAGGTCAATGCACGCAAATTTTTAAAAGTTTTTGTCGCAATTTTTCTGATGACAAATTTTAAATGTTTATCAGGCAAAAAAAAATAGGAAATAAATCAGTTTTGGCTGGTATAATTCTTGAGATACACTTGCCAATGAACCCAGGTTCTTTTAAACCTGGGATGTTTTTTATTTTCACAAAGAATTTAAATTTTGAATATTGTTGTAAACACTAACCAGGTACTGATGCAATTGATATGTTATAGAAATAGAATGGTCTTTTCATTTCGTACCCATATCGAAATTAATTTTAAAATTCAAAGCCGGAAGTATGTCTGCCCAAAAAAAGCTTAGTACCTGGCTCGCCACGGCGATCTGTGGAAACGATATTACTTCCTCTTGTTTATATGTTTCTGCCCTAACGATTGGTATGGCAGGTCAGTATGCCTGGATTTCTTTATTAATGGTAGCAGGCGTACTGTTTCTTTTTCGCAGAATATATGGAGAAGTGGTTGGGGCATTGCCTTTAAATGGTGGAGCATACAATGTATTATTGAACACCACAAGCAAGAGCAATGCTTCGGTGGCGGCCTGTCTTACTATCTTATCGTATATGGCAACCGCGGTTATTTCGGCCAGTGAAGCAATGCATTACCTTCAGCAAATTATACCTTCATTGCATGTAATATTGGCAACTTTTGTTTTGCTATTATTATTTCTATGTTTAACGATATTTGGGATATCTGATAGTGCCATGGTTGCCCTGGTAATATTTATATTTCATTTAATTTCAATGGCCCTGCTAATCATTAGCTCCATATTTTTTATACTCAAAAATGGAACAGACGTTTTTCGCATCAATTTTTCTTTACCTGTCAGAGGCGGCGGTATAGCAACTGCTTTATTTTTTGGTTTCAGCGCAGCCATGCTTGGTATCTCGGGCTTTGAAAGCTCCGCTAATTTTGTGGAGGAGCAGAAAAAGGGTGTCTTCCCCAAAACATTGCGAAATATGTGGCTGGCGGTATCTATTTTAAACCCGGTGATTGCATTGCTGGCTATTGCAGTTTTGCCAATCGCCATGGTAGATGCCCACCAACAATCTCTTTTGAGTTACATGGCAAAATTAACGGGCGGCAATTGGCTCGCCCTGCTAATTTCAATCAATGCAGTTACGGTACTTAGCGGGGCCCTGCTCACTTCTTTTGTTGGCGTAAATGGATTGATAAAAAGAATGACGCTGGATAGGATTTTGCCACAGTTTCTTTTGAAGGAAAACAAATATTGCAGCAGTTACAGAATATTAATTACTTTTTTTCTGTTGTGTGTATCTGTATTATTGGTAACAAATGGAGAGCTGGCACCCCTTGCTGGTGTTTATACCATCTCTTTTTTAATGGTGATGGCTTTTTTTGCACTTGGAAACTTAATGTTAAAGATCAGGAGAGCCCGTTTGCCCCGGCCCGAATATGCAACGCCCTTAGTGGTATTGCTTGCCTTGTTAGCTGTTGTTGCTGCATTGTACGGCAACGTAAAGATGCAACCTCAATACCTGGTAGTATTTCTGCAATATTTTGTACCGTCTATGTTGCTTATATATGCCATGCTTAACCGGATTCATATTATGGAATTTGTGTTAGAAATACTTAAATCCCTTACAGATAGTTTGCGTAAAATTACATTGGTGAGCCGCAAAAAAATAAGCTATTTTATAAACGAATTACATCAACAGGAATTTATATTTTTTTCAAAAGCCGACGATATTTCCACACTTAATAAAGTGATGATATACGTGCAGGAAAATGAAATTACCCGTAAAGTAAAAATCGTTACGGTATTGAAAGAACATCAACCTGCGCCTGAAAAATTTTTAGTCGATTTTGAAGTTCTTGACAGGGCATATCCCAATATTAAAATGGAATTTATAACCATGACGGGTGAATTTGGTCCTGAACTGATAGAGCGGTTAAGTAAAGAATGGGGGATAGCAAAAAATTTTATGTTTATCAGTTCTCCAGGTGAAAAATTCAGTTATCGTGTGGAAGAATTAGGTGGCGTACGGCTGATTCTTTAAAATTTAAAGAAAACAAGATTTTGGCAATTGCCTGCCAAAACACTGTTTAAATACGTATTGGTTTTAGTTTCAGAATTACAGGAAAAAGCTACACTCAATGTAAATTTGCCGGTAAAATTTTGTTCTATACTTTTTTGAAATAGCCGGTGAATATTAAAAAATAGCCTTTCACATTTCTAACCAGGAGATAATGAACTGCTCCGCAATAAAAAATAATGTATGTTGGCGAATCCAGCTAAATAACCGATATGGAAGAAATTAAAATATTACTTGTTGAAGATGAAAAGAAAATTGCCGATACTCTTTCAAAAGGGTTAAGAGAACTGGATTATCATGTACAAACGGCCTATGATGGAAATATTGGATTAAGGATCTTTGATTCAGGAAGCTTTAATTTAATAATTACAGATATTAATATTCCAGGCATAAATGGATACGATTTGTGTAGAATAATTCGTAGCCGCAACCAGCATATACCCATCATCATGTTAACCGCCTTAAACACAACTGATGATAAAATAGAAGGTTTTGATGCCGGTGCAGACGATTACCTGGTAAAGCCATTTGAATTTAAAGAACTGCTTGCCAGGATCCGGGCTTTATTGAAGCGTACTATGAATCAGCAATTGCCTGCCGGAAACATTTTGAAAGTAGCCAATTTAGAAATGAATATTGATAGCATGGAAGTGAACAGAGATGGTAAATCTATCAACCTTACCGCCAAGGAATTTCAACTGCTGGAATATTTTATGCGTAATCGCAACCGGGTGGTGTCAAGGGCCGATATTGCCGTAAAAGTATGGGACATCGATTTCGACACTAAAACAAATGTGATTGATGTGTATGTAAATTTTTTGCGCAATAAAATTGATCGGGATTTTGAACCAAAGCTGATTCACACACAGGTGGGTATGGGTTATATGTTAAAAGCAAAATAGGCAACATGAGCATAAAATATAAAATAGCATTGTTGTTTGCCATACTTGTTACGCTTTTTGTAGCGATAGTAAGTGTGTCAGTTTATTTTGTAAGTGTAAATGAGAGAGCTGGTTCTTTTAGTAAAAGGCTAAAAAACCGTGCAGTAAGCACGGCAAAGGTATATGCTGGCACAAAAGACAATAATATTTCCTTTATGCGGATGATGAATACTGCAGCTGTAGCTTCCCTTTACAATAAAAGTATTACAATTATCAACGATGATGGATTACCGGAATACTTTTTTTCAGACAATCCCCATGATTCCCTGATGCTTACCCCGAAAGAAATAGCGCATGTAAAAAAAGAAGGAGAATATCTGTTTGATTATCACCTGCAAAAGGCTGCTGCAATTTATTACAACAAAGGCAAAGTTAATAGATTTATTATTGCGGTTGCTGCGTATGATATCGACGGCGAGGAGTACTTGTTGCAACTGCGGAAAACTTTGGTGATTGCGCTGCTGCTGGCAATTGTTTTTTCTTTTTTTGGTGGATTGGCTTTTGCAAAAAGCGTTATATCCCCCATCAGGCGGATAACTGAAGAGGTTAACCTGATCACTTCGAATAACCTGTCAAAGCATATAAAAACAGGCCGGCCCAGGGACGAGCTTACCAGGCTTGCCCAAACTTTTAATGATTTGCTTGACAGGCTGCAGCAATCATTTATGACACAGCGGAATTTTATTTCCAATGCCTCTCACGAATTATCTACGCCTTTAACATCCATATCCAGCCAGCTCGAAGTAGCCATGCAAAAAAACAGGTCTGGCGAAGAATATCTGGAGGTAATGCAGAGCGTGTACGAAGACATCAAAGAATTACATCTGTTAACCCATAGTTTATTAAATATAGCGAAAACAGGCTCCCATGGCGGTATTGATCTAAATGAAGTACGGGTAGATGAAATACTTTTTAAGGTGATTTCTGATGTGAAGAAGCAAAACGGAAAATATAAAATCGCACTCAATTTTGAGGTGGTTCCGGATGATGAAAAGCTTTTGACGGTGTTTGGGAATGCAAACCTTTTATATATTGCATTCAAAAACATCATCGAAAACGGGTGCAAATATGCCAGCGATCATCAATCTAAAGTTGCGGTATTATTCGACAAATCGAAGATTATTATAAAAGTTGCCAACATTGGAGATATTATCGCTGAAGCAGACATACAAAATATCTTTCAGCCTTTTTTTCGCGCCGAAACAGCCCAAAATAAGCCAGGTTTCGGTCTGGGCCTAACACTAACAAAGAGAATTCTTTCACTTCATAAGGCGGCGATTGGGGTAGAATCCGCACCCGAAAAAGGAACCCTGTTTACTTTAACAATTCCCAATATTGTTTCCGTATTGTAAATTATTTTGCCCTATGTACTGTTGCTGCTTTAATTCGATGGATGCCTGATATCCGGTTTTAAGCCAAACTCAACTATACAAATACATTCTTTTTCTACGCACCAAAACAATTTTAATCCGATTTTAATAAAGGCTTAATCACTTCTTTATGCCTGTGCGGTAATATTATATAATAAAAATTAGCCCATGCGAAAATTATTCAATAAGATATTGGTTCCCGTGGATTTTTCAAAAGTATCGGAGGAACTGGTTATAAAATCAATGGAGATTGCCCGGGAATACCATTGCAGTATTTACCTGTTGCATGTGTTTAACGAGGTTTCCTTTGCATTTGGTGCCCTGTTACAAGGACATAATGCAGTTCCATACAGTGTTATTGAAAATAGAAGCGAAGTGGAATATAAAATGAACAAGCTGGTTAATCAAATCCATTTATCGGCAGGCGAATCCATTAATGTGCAATACGGAATCATCAAAGGAGAATGGCTGTCTGTGATCGAAGATTTGGTGGCGCACCATCATTTTGACCTGGTGCTTATTGGGCAAAAAAGAAAATGCGTTCACAAGCGTACGTTGCTGGTAGATCCCGACAAACTTGCAGAAATTACTAATATTCCTGTAATTACTATTCCGGTTAATCGCAGGCTAACGAAATTGTTCGCTATCGTAATTCCGGTTACGGATTTTTTACCTGTAAATAAATTAATGTATGGCATCTACATGGCTTCCCTATACAATACCACCATAAAATTATTAGGGGTGGAAAACGAAAAAACAAAAGATAAGGTACAATATTATGTGCAAAAGGCATTTCAGTTATTATGTGATAATTGCCTGATAAAAGTACAGACTGAAATAATTCTTTCTCAAAATGTAGCAGAGGCAGTGTACGAATTTGCCATGCTGGAATCAGCCGATCTGGTTATACTTAATCCCGGTACAGAAACCAGGATGCCTGGCTTTTTTTCTTCAATGTTTCGAAATATTATACAACGTTATACAGCCCCTCCGGTGCTCACAATTGCGCCGCTCTGATATTATTTACTATTTATTTAACTAAAATTTTTTATATGAAAAAGACTTTTATATTACTATTGCCGGCATTGCTGATTTTTAATGCTGCAAATTCCCAAACAATTGATGAAGCAAAAAAGCAACTTTATTATCAGAATTTTGAAACTGCAAAAAATATTTTGCAGTCTGTAATAAAACAGAATGATGCATCGCCTGATGCCTGGTACTGGCTGGGTGAAATTTACCTTCAGGAAAAAAATATTGATTCCGCAAAGAAAATTTTAGAAAATAAGGTTGGTCAGTTATCGGCAGAAAATTCTTCATTAAAGCAAAACCCTTTGATCTTTATCGGCTGGGCACACCTGTTGCTTGATTCCGGCTTAAAACAACAGGCCAGGGAACAAATGGTAAAAGTACTGGAGGCCACTAAATATAAAGATCCTGCGGCGTTGCTTGCAGTTGCAAACGCAAATATAAACAGCAAAAATGGAGATAGCCTCTGGGCGGTGGAACTGCTGGAGAAAGCAGTAAAACGCGATAAGAAAAATCCAGAAATTTATACCGCCCTGGGAGACGCTTATCGGAAAATTGTGGACGGCTCCAATGCGATATTAAGTTATAATAAAGCCTTGCAAATAAACCCCTCTTATGCCGAAGCAATGTTTAAAAAAGGCCGCATATACAAAACACAAAAGAATGTTGAAATTTATCTCGACAGATTTTCCAAGGCCATACAGGCTGACTCGATGTATACACCCGCGCTCTATGAGCTATATTACTATTATTATTTTACGGATGTTGTAAAAGCTAAACAGTTTCTTACAAAGTACATCGCAAATTCAGAGCCATCGCCCAAACATGCATACATGATCGCAGACCTTGATTATGTTTCACAAAATTGGAATTTGGCTATTAAAGAAGCCAAAGCTATTTTAACACAGGAAGGCAGTAGCGCCCAACCCAGGTTGTACAAAATGGTTGCTTACAGCCAGGCTGCACTGGGCGATTCGTCAACGGCACTCAACAACATGAACCTGTATTTTGAAAAGCAAAACGACTCTTCAATGGTTGCGAAAGATTTTGAAATGAAGGCAACGTTACTTGAGCATGTAAACCCAGATAAGTCTTTGGCAATTGAATGGTACAAAAAGGCGCTGGGACTGGTGCAAGACAAAGTAGAATCAGTAAGTTATATGATTAATGTCGCCGATCTTCAAAAGCAACTTGGTAACAGTGACAGGGAAGCCGAATGGAGAGGAAAAATTTATGAATTAAAGGAAAGTCCTACCAATCTTGATATATACAAATGGGGCATGGCCTTATACTTAGGAAAAAATTATTTAAAGGCTGACAGTGTTTTTGCCATTTATGAAGAAAAATATCCAGACCAGGTTCATGGTTATCTTTGGCGGGCAAGGAGCAATGCCTTGATCGATACAAATATGGAAAAAGGGCTTGCCGTTCCACATTACTTAGGGCTGGTAAATATTATATCAAAGGATACCGCAAAAAACAAACAGTTACTAGTGAGCACCTTTGAATACCTGGGTGCTTATGAAGCAAATACCACAAAGGATTATACAGCCTCGTTAGGTTACTACGATAAAGTACTTGAGCTTGATCCTGAAAATAATGATGCGATTAAATACAGTGCTATCCTAAAAAAATGGATCAGCACCGGCAAAGGAAATAATTGACAATAAATTTTTGGTTTTTAAGCCGCGTCATGCAATTAAAACATTGATGCACCATGGCAATATTGGGTCTATTCAATCTGGCATTTCGCTAATTTTAAATAGTCTGTCTATTGCTTTTCTATGAACAACATTCAAAAAGATCTTTCAATTATTTATTGTGATGAGTATACAGATGCAAACACCAAAAGACCTGAACAACGTCAATCTCAATAATCTTGGTGAATTAATTTGGTGGTCCCATCATCTGGCCATTAGCCCGGAACTACTTTTATCAATTACAGATAAAGTTGGTACTTCGGCGAACAAAATAAGGGATTTCATCCGGACACGCTTAATCAGGTGAATAATGGAAATGGGCGTACTACCATTCAGTACATTTTTATAATAGTTTTATTTTTACCTGATTGTTTTGTAACAAGAGTATCTACTACATTGTGGCTGCTGTAAACTATAGGCGAAAACGAAGACGCTTTACTTTCGTAACCACTAAAGCCTTCTCCTTTGAGAGGGCTTTAGTGGTTATAATCTATGTAAGAAAACGAAAAGTATTTATAGTCGCAGAGTCTAAAGCTTTCTCCTTGGGAGAGGGTAGGGTGAGGTAAAAGTAAAGAACTGCAATTTGGTATGCACCTTGCAACAAGGAAAGCTGCGTACTTTTCTATAAAATTATCATCTTTTAAAAAGCAAAAAATGGACTTGACTGAAATATACAGAATCATTAGCCTTAAACTTTCTGGATGGGTGAATATTTTTATAAAAATGCTGCCCAATATTTTTTTTGCAAGCATTGTTTTGGTGATTGGCTTTTTCGTGGCAAAAAAGCTGTCTAAATTAATATTAAAATTAGTTGCACGAATTTCAGGTAATATTACACTCAATAACCTTATTGGCTCTGTGATACATGTTTTTTTAATCAGTATTACATTGTTTACTGCCTTAAGCATCCTTAAACTTGATAAAGCGGTTACCTCTATGCTGGCCGGTGCTGGAATTATAGGGTTGGCGCTTGCATTTGCCTTTCAGGATATTGCTGCGAATTTTATTTGTGGCATTTTTATTTCCTTTCGCAAGCCTCTGCATATTGGAGACATTGTAAAGGTTAAAGACTATATGGGTAAGGTAGAGGAGATAAATTTGCGGGATACAGTTTTACGTACTTTTCAGGGAGAAATGGTGATCATCCCGAATAAAGACGTATTTCAGAACCCCATTGAAAATTTTTCGTTGTTGGGTAAAAGAAGGATTGACCTTACTATAGGCGTTTCTTACGGGGATGATCTCGAAAAAGTGAGAGCGGTAACCCTTGCTGCTGTGAAAGGCATAGAACACTTGTCAAACGAAGATGAAGTAACCCTTTTCTTTCGGGAATTCGGTGATAGTTCAATTAATTTTATTGTCAGGATGTGGATAAAATCTCCCGAACAAATTGATTACCTTACGGGATGCAGCGAGGCCATCATCCGCATAAAAAAAGCTTTCGACAAAAACGATATTACAGTACCCTTTCCAATCAGAACGCTTGATTTTGGCATTAAAGGAGGAAAAACGTTAAAGGAAATGATGCCCTGACCAATTGCTGATTCAGGGAACTTTTATCCATCTTTTATGATAATTCCACAGTCAATCAGCACCATTCCTGTATCTTTTTTAAGGAGGTATGGTTACAGGGACCAGGCATTTCAGCAACATATTTTGTTTGCTTAAGTAGATAAAAATATCCCGATAAAATTCCGGACCGCAATGATCTTAATTATTACCGGGACAATAAATTTGTAATACTATTTTTTTATATCGACAAAAAGAGGATCGGATGATATGTGAAAATTGATTCCTTCCAACACTCCATTCGACAAAGGTTTTTTAGCAAAGTAAATCGACTTGTGCTTTTTCAGATCTTCGAGTTCCGGACTGTAGTTGGATACAACAATTCCATTTACTTTTCCTTTCAGCATATCTTCGTCGTTACCGCTGTTTCCGGCTGTTATAAATCTTTCCAAAGGAATCTTCCATTTATAACTCAGGAATCTTACTGCACTGCCTTTACTGGCGCGGAATGGCAATAAGTCCAGATAGTGGTTTTCTGTGAGCAATACTTTTGCCCTCAGTTTTCGATCGTCCAAAAATTTATACAGATTGGCCAGGTTATCATCCCCAAAATTATCATCCAGGTAATAACTCAATTTAAAACGCCATTGTGCTGCAGGTTCCTGTAACCGGATACCTGGAAAATCAGCCAGAGCCTGCTGTAATTCGCTTCTTTTCCACTGGTAATCAATATAGCGGGCCCAACCTTTATCTGGAATAAACCTGTCCGTATAATATATCTCTGAGCCGGCAGAACAAATCAAAATATCGGGTTTGGGAAGATCATAATCTTTTAAGGCCTGGGCGGTAATATCTTTGTTTCTGCCGCTGGCAATACCAAATACAACATTCTCCCTGTGGTCTTTCATCCACTGTTTAAATTCCTTTAACCCTTCTGTATCAGCACCTTCAACCAGCGTACCGTCCAGGTCTGAAATAACAAACATGTCTGCGCTAGCTAATATTTTACCGTAGGCCGTTTTGTTTGTAAAACTAAATGTATTGCTATCTTTTTCCTTTAAAATACAGTTAATTACTTCAATATATTTATTGGTAAAAGAAGTCCATGAATACAACTGGGTGGCTGCAATGATGCCATTGCCTGAATATTTTTCCCACAATGCCTGGTCAGCAATTATTTTCTTTAACGCCTCTGCAATGGCCTTCGGATTTTCCACATCTACCAGCAAACCGTTTTCACAGTGCTCCAGTATTTCTTTTGGTCCGCCTGTTGGCGAAGCGATTACAGGTAATCCACAAGCCGCCGCTTCCACAATGGTAAGCCCAAAATTTTCACCAGGTGTAGCATTTACAAATACGCCTTTTTTACGGGCAGCAAGGCGGTAAATTTCAGGCACATCCAGTTTGGGATCATTTTTTTTGGGAATAGCCATCTTGCCGTATAAGTCATATTTGTCCAGCAGCAATAAAAGATTGGTCAGTATGTCCTTTTCGTCATCAGGCATCTTACTGATATCTTTTCTTACCCCTGCAAATATGGCAAGATTTGCCATTGCCTGCAATTCCTTATCCTCCCCGTAAGATTGAATGATCATCTCAAAATTTTTCCTTTTATCGGCTCTCCCAATAGAAAGAATTAATGGCTTTGCAGGATTAAATAAAAACCGGTCTATATCCAGGTTTACACGATATAAAGCCTGCTCCTGTTCTACAGACATTTTAAAGGAGGGCATGTCTAACCTGTAAAAGGGATAAAAAGTTTCAGGTGTAACACCAGGAGGGATTACTTCAAATTTAGTGGCTGCTTTATTATCATATAAAGCATACTGGGTATCTATTACATGCTGGGTGCTTACAATAAACATATCGGCGGCTTTGAGGGTGCTTTCCTCAACAGCTATACGCCGTTCCATATTAAATTTTTCATTTATTTTTTCGGCTGTCATGCCTTCCTGTAAAAGAATATTCTTTTTGTTTTTTCCTAAAGAATGCCCGGTTGCAAGAAAGGGTATACCAAATATTTCGCTCACCTGCCCTGCAAGGTAATTTCCATCTGCATAATGGCCATGCACTACATCGGGAAAATCCGCCTCTTCGTCCATAAACCGGATTGTTTTATCAACAAATTCGTCCAGAAAATCCCATAAAGATTCTTTGGGCCGGTAAGCATGACCTCCACATGAAATTCTTATTATTCGGGCCTTCTCATTTACAATCTCGATTTCTTTTTCGTAAGAACTGGAAACCCGTTTATCAATAACCCGTCTCGTAAAAAGATCCACCTTTCTTACTGCAGGGTGAAGAGATAGGTTCTCCAGCAACTCCAGCACGTATTTTACCTGACCGCCGGTATCCTTATCCCTGCCAATTTCCGGATCGGCAGACCGGATCAATCCATGTGGACTATATAGTTGAATATAAAATTGTTTCATAACTGATAGTTTTTTGTGTCAACAAGCAATCTGGCAAAAATAGCCAATCCCCCAGGAATAAGGTAGTTTTGCAGATTAAAAACAGATTATAATTATGTATTCAGGATCAGGCTTCAGCGATTGGGAAATTGGCGACATAACAGTCATTATTTATAAAGAGACGTATCATTTATTTCATTTAATCATTCCCAATCATGATTATATTGCCCATGCTGTTTCAACAGATGGAATTTCCTGGAAAAGAGTAAACAACGCTTTATTTGTTGGTCATCCAGGTGAATGGGACGATGATATGCTATGGACAATGGATGTTTGCGAGGTAGACAATAAATTCGAAATGTATTATACAGGTCTGCAAAGAAAAGACCGGGGCGTAATTTCATCGATTGGGTTGGCAGTATCAGATAACCTGGTGGACTGGCAAAAATCCTCTAAGAAAATTTTTCCAATCAAGCCTAAAGGTATTTATTACGAAACACCCGAAATGAATCCCAGAAAATGGCTGAGTTTCCGGGATCCTTTCCGGTTCGTTTATAAGGGAGATGTGTACCTGCTATTGTGTGCCAGGTCTAAATCCGGGCTGGTATCCCGAAGGGGATGTGTAGGGCTTGTTAAAATAACAAATGATATTGTTGAGTTGATGCCGCCGCTGCTGTACCCTCTTGTATACGATGACATTGAATGTCCTTGTGTGTTTGAATTGGGTGGGCGTTATTATTTATTAGGCTCTATCAGGGAGGATGTGAGCGTACGATATTGGTTTGCACCCGATTTTTTTGGAGAATATCATTCCTTTCAAAGCGATGTGGTGCTACCGCACGGTAATTATGCTGCCCGCACTGTTTTGGATGGAACCCACCTGCTGGTATACAATTTTTTTTATGTTCAGCGAAAGAACGATTCGCTGCGTGTGCTGCCTCCCCCCAAAGAATTGGAGATTGATCAGGAAGGCCAGTTGTTGTTAAAAAGTTATTACCGTTGGAACCAGATGATAAAAAAGATAATACCACAGGGAGATCTTCCTGATGTAAACCATTTGTTTTCAAACCCATCTGCAACATCGGTCATTGAGCCTGATAAGTGGGTTTGTGGTTCAAAAGGAGGCTATGAGGTATTTTATTTTCAGAAACCTTCAGCGTGTTTTATCTGGGAAGGCCTGCTAATAGTTGAGGGTATGGGTAAATTAGGGCTGGTTACGGATATTGATCAAAACGGCAACGGCTACTTTATTTCACTGGATGTTTCCAATGGCCATACGGAAATAACGGCATGGGGTTTTAATCCGCTCGATAACCGGCAGAATTTTATTTTTAATAATCTTCAGGCAGGCAATTTTACTACCAATGAGGCAAAAACATATCGATTCAGATTAATCCGTTATGGCAGTTATATCGAACTTTCCATTGATGGCGTGGTGAAACTAACGCTGGTAGACTATACTTATACCGGGGACGGGGTGGGCTTGTTTTCGGCTTCTTCTGTTTTATCGTTACAGGAAATAACCTTCAGTGTATTGCCAGATCCCACGGAAGAGTATGCGAGCCGGGAGGAGGAACAAAAACAATCCGGCACATAGCTGCCTGCTAACTAAAAAGGCAGGGGCTGATAAATTTTACTGAGCACACTGACCTGTTGATAAAGTAATAAAATCATTCGGATTATGAATCTATTTTTTTATATCCCACACCAATAGTAATACCCCATCGCCACCACTTTTGTTAATTATTGCAATAAAAGAAATGTCTGAAAAGACATAGTGTTGATGAGTAACAAAAATGAGGCTCAGCAATTGTTACGTCATTTATAGTAATCCTACCCCAAATGCAAGCGTAAATTTTCTATGAACAAAAAAGGTTAATTACTAAAATAAAGAAATTATCCTATGCAGAAAAAAGCGAAATATTGCTATTGTATACAAAATAGATTAGCCGCATCTTTGCTATTGAAGTTGATTGATATTAGTTTATCAATCTTATCCAAATATCCACACTAAACCAACCTCTTTTCAATATCCTCTATAAAAAAACCAATAAATCCAGTATCATTCAACTTCATATTTTTCTTTTTTACTGATAAATTAAAATAGCTGTCTTAATTAATTAATTGTGTATCCCCCAAAAAGGGTCTTCCTGGAAGGCCTTTTTTTAATGATATTATTAAAAGACTATTTCCAGCAGGCAATTTCCCTCTCCATTTGCTCTGATGTAGCGAATCCAGTGATAGTTTGATACATTTGAAAAATATATAGGGGTTAAAGAAAGATAACTAACTTAATTTTCAATTTATGTCAGCAAAAAATATATTTATCCAGGGAGCAATAACGGCTGCATTTATTGCAGATAATATTCAAAAACACAGCAGTAAAACCGGCATTGGTGCACACAATATTTTTTTGGGCCAGGTAAGAAAAGACGTCATTGACGGAAAGGAAATAAGCGCAGTAGAATACACCAGTTATGAATCGATGGCCATTAAAAAAATGGACGAAATAAGAGAGGATATTTTTGCGAAATATGCATTAATCTGTATGCATGTTTTTCATAGCCTTGGAATAGTAAATACAGGAGAAATATGTTTATTTGTTTTCACTTCTTCCAAACATAGAAAAATGGCCATTGATGCCTGCGAAGAAACCGTCGAAAGAATAAAGCAGGAATTACCGGTATGGGGTAAAGAAATTTTTGCTGATGGAAACTATCAATGGAAGACGAATACCTAATGGGCAGAGAAAATGCTGTTGACCAGCTGAATACAGAACCTGTATTACAGGCTTATCTTCTAAATTCTAAAAAGAAAATCTGATAAATTTTTGCACTTCTTTTAATGCACACAATATTAATTAGAATGAGAAATTGCCTGCTCTTTATTTTTTATCTTTTATATTATTTACCTGCTGTAGCCCAGCCGGGCGTAAAAGATAACCTTGTATTTGATTCAATGGCCAAACGTTGGGATGAGGCTATTCCATTGGGCAATGGTTGGTTGGGTGCATTAATCTGGCAAAAGGAAAACAAGGTCAGGATTTCTTTGGACAGGGTTGATTTATGGGATGACCGCCCGATGCCCGAAATTGAAAAACTTCGTTTTTAATGGGTAGTAGCACAGGTTCGAAAAGGACAATACAATGCGGTACAAAAAATAGGAGATGAGCCCTATGAAAAATACCCTGCACCTACAAAAATTCCGGGAGCGGCGATAGAATTTGACTTAAATAAATTTGGAAAAGTTGTAAGTAACGAACTGGATATTACAACTGCTTTAAGTACCATTCATTTCGAAAATGGCTCAGTATTTAATAATTATATTCATGCTGCAAACCAGGTGGGTTATTTTAATTTTGAAAACTGCACCGAAGCTATTATTCCTGTTATAAAAATCCCTTCTTATCATTCAGTAAAAAAAGGAATATCCGGCAATAGTGTCGAAGGGCAGGGGCTTCAAAAACTGGGGTATAAGGCAGGTAATATTAAAAGAGGAAAAAATTTCCTGCGTTATCATCAGCCCACATGGAAAAATAATTATTATAAATTGTTGATGCAATGGATAAAGAAGGGCAACAAAATAATGGGGCAATGGACGATTACCCGAAATAAGAGGGCCACGTTGCCTGCCATCAATTTCAAATTGAAAGAACCGGCCGGATGGGATACACATATTGCCCGGTGGAAAAATTACTGGAGCCGGTCGGCAGTTTCCATTCCGGATACCTTGCTGGCAAAACAATATTATTTAGAGATATACAAATTTGGATGTTTTGCAAGAAACAATACGCCCCCTATTTCTTTGCAAGCCATCTGAACAGCCGACAATGGCAACCTGCCGCCATGGAAAGGCGATTTACACCATGACCTGAATACCGAATCGAGTTTCTGGCCCGGATACACAGGCAACCACCTTGATCTTATTGCGTCTTTCACCAACTGGTTATGGAAAGTAAAGCCCGAAAATGAAAGATGGACAAAGCAATATTTTGGTACAGATGGTTTAAATGTGCCTGGTGTAACTATCATTAGCGGAAAACCAATGGGAGGCTGGATTCAATATTCAATGAGTCCAACCACCGCGGCATGGCTGGCCCAGCATTTTTACTGGCAATGGAAATATAGCATGGATAAAAAATTTCTTGAACAAAGATGTCGTCCTTATTTTGATGCTGTGGAAAAATATCTTTCAAAAATCCTGATCACCGATACCATTGGTAAACAATATCGTTTGCCGCTTAGTTCATCACCAGAATATAATGACAACAGCATACAGACATGGTTTCCTAATTTTACAAACTATAATTTATCATTAATTAAAAACCTAAACCGGGAGTACAGTGATATATTAAGTAAAGTACCTTATGGTAATCCTGAAAAAATAGTTGAGAACAGTAAATTATATCCTCCTTTGGATACCAATCAAACCGGCCTTACAATTGCACCCAACCAAAATTTGGATCAGTCTCACAGGCACCATGCACATCTGATGGCGGTCTACCCAATGGAACTGCCTGATGTTACTAATGTAACTGATAAAAGTATCATGGATAAAAGTTTGCGATGGTTGGAAAAAAAAGGAACAAGAGAATGGTGTGGCTATTCTTTTAGCTGGGCAGCCTGCCTGTATGCCAAAGCAAAAGACGGTGACAATGCAGCAAAAATGCTCAGGATATTTGCCATTAATTTTGTTTCTTCCAATAGTTTTCATTTAAATGGAGATCAGCGTGGTAGCCAGTATTCTAACTTTACTTACCGACCATTTACCCTTGAAAGAAATTTTGCTTTTGCCCAGGGCATTCATGAAATGCTGATACAAAGCAACAATGGCTGCATCGAAATTTTTCCAGCAATTCCCGTCCAATGGAAAAATGTATCTTTCCAAACCTTGAGAGCAGAAGGGGCATTTTTGGTTTCTGCAGTAAAGGAAAATGGAAATATCATGGAGGTAAAAATAAC
>NZ_JACMOO010000412.1 GCF_014377975.1 Ferruginibacter sp. | reverse complement strand
TTGATTCAATATCATCGGGGTTGATGTCAGAAATAGAACTGATGTTTTGCCCCTGTCCAACTTCTTCTCCGGTTGTATTGAATGAAGTGGATAAAGAAGAATTGCTTTCGCTCAACATGGGTATGCCATCTACTACATACAATGGGTTTTGTGCACCACGGATACTTACCAGCAAACCTGCCCCGGGCGTACCGGAGGGCGACGTAACATTAATACCGGAAAGCTTTCCCTGTATGCTGTTGGCAAGGTTGGAGAGCGGCTGGTTTTTAAAATCCTTGTTGCTTATGGAAGCTACCGCCCCGGTAAGATTTGATTTTTTTTGTGTGCCATAACCAATCATTACCACTTCTGCTAACTGACTGGTAGATTCCTGGAGTTGCACCACAATGCTGCTGCCTTCTTTTACCGCTACCGTTTTATTTTTATACCCTACAATTGTAACTTCAATACTACCAACGGCGGCGGGTAGCTGCAGATTAAAACTGCCGTCTTCAAGGGTAGTAGTACCCATACTTTTATCGCTACCTTTAATGCTAACCGATGCACCCTGCACGGGGTTACTTAACTGGTCTTTTACCACGCCTTTTAAGGAATGGTTCTGCGCTAATGAAACAAGCGGCCAGGCTACAAAAAGAAAAATTGCGAGTGCGCCATGAAGTAACCGGGATGAGATCATGTGTATTATTTTACAGTTAATTTTTAGTATGCCAAAAGTAATGAAAGCCATTGTTCCACAATTAGAGTCAAAAAAAATAGATAGAATTTTTTAAATCGTTGATTATCAATATTAAAATTAAGTCAAAACTTAGTAGATTTGAAAGTCAAAACAAATTGGTCATTTTGACCGGATATATTTTAATACATTTAAGATGCTGTTGAGCAAAAAAATTATAAAGGCGGTAGAGTTTCATACCGAAATTATTAAATTGTTTTATCCTGAAAAGGGAATGGAAAATAAAGAGAATTTTACGAGAACTCATTTTAATAATATGGCGGTGCTGATCAATAAAAATATCACCCGTGCAGTGATTTCAAAACCTGATCTTGTGGAGCATTATTTTGTGATTGGCAAATTAAAACTGCACAAAGAAATATTGAACCTTCGTTGCGGATCAGCAGCAGGTTTTATTGATTATTTAAGCAAGCGAAGCGAATACCAGGTATACAATTGGGTGAGTGGAAAAACGCTGCAGAGCTATTGGAATAATGGCAGTGCCAAATTGGTAAAAGTAAATACGCTGCTGGTTTTTTTGCAGGTACCCTTAAATGAGTGGGACAATTGGATGCTTGAAAGACCAAAGTTGCAGGCAAGGGATGAAGCCTCTGCAATATTTCCTTTTAAAAGCCCGGAATTGAATCATGCTTCTTTTGAAATGATTAGAAAATATTACACGGGCAATTATTATTTGTACTACCAAAAAACAGATGCAACCAACCATATCATTAAAACACCTTTTATTTTAAAAGAACATACCAGCGGAAAAATATTGGTGCATTCCGTTTCAGAAGGCCACCGCTACAACGGTAAAGTAATGGGACTAAGGGATGGCTGCCTGTACATCAATTGCCAGAATCTTGATTTTGAAGAAATGGAACAATATGTCTTCAATATCGGGCTGGAAACAAACCCCGAAGTATTATTTGGGGTATCCACCACGGTGAGTGTAAAAGAAAGGCTGGGCGTGGCTTTGAAGAATATCCTGGTAAAGCAGAAAACAAATGTGGAAGAATTTGAAAATGAAAAGGAGATTGAAATTCCATTCAGCAAAAACTATACTCAGGTTTCAGAAGAATCGGTGATTGTAAATTATTTAAAAAACAGCTCCCATAATATTATTAAAACAAGGAGTTGTTGTAACATTTCTGAATTAAGCGTGGGTGTTTAGCTTCGAAAGGATTAATTTAAATAGCTTCTGTTGAAAGCTGAAGTAAGGATCATCGTGTGAATGTCGAAAGAAAAATTTTCCAAATATTGTTGCCGCCAGTGGAGGTTGTATCGTATGTACCTTCTCAAAAGGTGAGAGCAGGCAGGATTGGACAATGCGGCAAAGCAGTGTAAAAATCCGGCGTTCACAAATTGAAACGACAACGGTTCGTAGAGATTATCTTTGCACATATCCTTAAAAAAGCAAAACTGAAAACGGTTTGTACAATTAAAAATTTTAATAACATCCGTTTAACGGTGATAAGCGGTAAAATACAATTATTACGGTTTCAAAAACCAGTGGTACATTTACCAATAAAATTAAATCGAATGCCTGGTCATCCAAATAAGCAATTGCAATACGGCACAATAAAATTATTACCTCAATTACTACCCAAAATATACTGCTGATAAAAACATAATCTTATATTCTTCTTATACATAAAAATAAAATCAACATGAATCGTTCACTTGCCATTGTGAAAAATCTTCTATTAATTACAGTTGTATTACTCACTTTTTCCTGTTCTAAAAAAGAGGGCAAAGCAAAAATCCTGGTCTTTAGTAAAACAGCAGGCTATCATCATGAATCTATTGCAGAAGGCAATGTAGCCATAGAAAAATTAGGTAGTCTGAATAATTTTGATGTGGACACTACTACTGATGCCGCAATGTTTACTGAAGACACCTTAAAAAAATATGCAGCAGTGGTTTTTTTGAGCACTACCGGCGATGTGCTGAATTATTTACAGGAAGCCGCTTTTGAGCGCTACATACAGGCTGGTGGCGGTTACATGGGCATTCATGCTGCGGCAGATTGCGAATACGACTGGGGCTGGTATGGCAGGCTGGTGGGAGGTTATTTTTTAAGTCATCCCGGTATTAATGATACTTTCCCCAACATACAGCCAGGGATATTAAACGTGGTAGATAAAGAAAATATCGCTACCAAATTTTTACCGGCTGAATGGAAAAGAACCGATGAGTTTTATAGTTTTAAGAAGCTGAGTAAGGATACAAAAATACTGCTGAAAATTGATGAAAAATCTTATCACGGCGGCGCAAACGGAGATAACCATCCTATGGCCTGGTACCATGCGTATGATGGCGGCCGTGCTTTTTATACAGCCCTTGGCCATACAAAAGAATCTTTTAGTGAAGACAATTATCTTAAACATATTTTGGGTGGTATTCAATATGCCATCGGCGATAATAAAGCACTGGACTATTCAAAAGCGAAAACACAGCTACCTCCGGAAGATAACCGTTTTACAAAGACACAACTTTCACAAGGCGACTTGTATGAACCAACAGAAATGACCGTGTTGCCGAATCTGGATATCCTGGTGATTCAGCGCCGAGGCGAAATCATGTTATATAAACAGGATACAAAAAAAGTAAAGCAGGTGGGTTTTTTAAATGTGTATTTTAAAACTTCTGTGCCCGGTGTAAATGCAGAAGAAGGTATGTTGGGTTTATCCAAAGATCCTGACTTTGCGAAGAACAGCTGGGTATATATTTATTACAGTCCAATTGATAGTTCAGTAAACCGTTTATCAAGATTTAGTTTTAAAAATGATACGCTGGATAAGGCTACTGAAAAAGTAATTCTGGAAGTAAAGTCGCAGAGAGAAATTTGCTGCCATACCGGTGGCTCAATTGCATTTGGTCCGGATAAATTATTGTATTTTTCTGCAGGGGATAATTCGACGCCATTTGATGAACCCGGCGCTAAATATGTAAACAGCGGCTATTCGCCTACCAATGATTTTTCTCCTAACCAGCAATATGATGCAAGAAGATCATCAGGCAATACCAACGATCTTCGCGGAAAGATAATGCGCATCAGGGTTAAAGAGGATGGAAGCTACGAAATACCCGATGGCAATCTGTTTCCAAAAGGCATGGCTAAAACAAGGCCTGAAATTTATGTAATGGGTAACCGCAATCCATACCGTATTTCTGTTGATCAGAAAAACAGTAATTTATATTGGGGCGAGGTTGGTCCGGATGCAAACAATGATAGTTTGACTACCCGTGGCCCCCGTGGCTATGATGAAATAAACCAGGCACGCAAGGCAGGCTACTTCGGCTGGCCTTTGTTTGTAGGCAACAACTATGCTTACCGCCAGTTTGATTATGGAACCGGAAAAAGCGGTGATGCCTTCGACCCGGCCCATCCCATCAACAATTCAAAATACAATACTGGTTTAAAAGAATTACCACCGGCACAACCAGCGTTTATCTGGTATCCCTATGCAGCTTCACCTGATTTTCCGCAGCTAGGTACGGGTGGAAGAAATGCAATGGTTGGACCAGTTTATTATACGGATTTGTATCCAAAAGAAACCCGTTTGCCGGAATATTACAACGGTAAATTATTGATCTACGATTGGATACGTGGCTGGGTAAAAGCCGTAACCATGCTGCCTAACGGAGACTTTGATAAAATGGAACCTTTCTTTCCATCTCTAAAAGTAAATTCTCTAATAGATATGGAAGTTGGTCCGGATGGTAAATTGTATTTACTTGAATATGGTAATGGCTGGTTTACAAAAAATATAGATGCAGGTATTGCAAGAATTGATTTTAACGGCGGCAACAGGCCTCCGGTAATTGCTTCCATCAAAACAAATAAAAGCACCGGCGTACTGCCATTTGCTGTGAAAATAACTGTTGATGCGAAGGATCTTGAAAAAGATAAGATCAGTTATAAATGGAATCTTGGTAATGGTACTACAAAAGAAACGACCGAACCAACATTGGATTACACTTACGCCACCGCAGGCGATTACATCATATCGGTGCAAGCAAAAGATGATAAAGGAGCTTCATCAAAAAGTGATGACATAAGAGTGTATGCAGGCAACGAAACACCTACCGTAACAGTTGATATTACCGGTGGTAATAAATCTTTTTATTTACCCGGCGTACCGGTCCAGTATGCCGTAACCGTTGCAGATAAAACAGATACTGCAAAGTTTGACGCATCCAACCTGTATGTGTCTGTTGATTATGTTGAAGGCTTTGATAAAGCAGCTTCTCCCATGGGTCATCAGCAAGGACAAGCGGCTATTAGCGGTAAAACTTTAATGCTGTCGCTGGATTGTAAGAGTTGTCATAAAGAAGAAGAAAAATCGGTAGGTCCTTCCTTTATTGAGGTATCAAAAAAATACGGGAAAGACCCCAATGCTCTTGCATATCTGTCTCAAAAAATAATAAAAGGCGGAAGTGGCGTTTGGGGTCAGGTGGCCATGGCAGCACACCCTACTTTATCGCAGGAAGACGTACACCAGATCGTTGGCTGGGTACTGTCGCTTTCCAATAAAGCAGCTATTAAAAAATCGCTTCCTCAAACCGGTTCCGTTGTTCCGCCAGCCAATCAAAAACCTTCCAGTGTATTGGTTTTATCCGCCAGTTACACTGACAAGGGTGGCAATAATATCAAGGCACTTACTGGCAACAGTTCGGCCTCCTTAAAAAACAACATGGTACTATTTAGTGGCAAAGAAAAAACAAATGGCTTTACAACATATAAATACAACGGAATGAACGTGATGGTGTTTCCGGCAACAGAAGGTTGGTTTGCTTTGGATAACATTGATCTAACTGGAGTAAAATCTTTGCTGATAAACAGTTCCTGGAAGGCTGCACCAACAAAGGCGCTTGCATTTGAAGCTAGGCTGGATGAACCAGATGGAAAAGTATTGGGCAGCGGCAGCATTCCTGTTGCGGGCAAAACCCAAAAAGGCGGTGTTGCAAAACTGCCCATAACAACAGTAGCAGATGGAAAAATGCACACCATTTATATTTTGTATAAATCGCAGGAAAAATTACAGGCTGGCATTACGTCTGTGCAGTTTTCGGCGAATTGATAATAGGCTGTCATTTTCGAAATATCAGGAGACTTGTCTGAAAATGAAACTGGTAGTCAGGGAAATGTGCATAGTGTGGCATTACTTGTAGTGCTTGAAATTATTTGGAAACAGGACGATATTTTGGAATTATGGGTGGTGCATCGAATGACCGTTATTCATGCATATT
>NZ_JACMOO010000411.1 GCF_014377975.1 Ferruginibacter sp. | reverse complement strand
TAAATGGTCTCATTGCTTCGGCACTCGCCATATTGGCTATTTGGGGAACCATCCTGTTGACGGAAAGTTTTGTACCCAATTTTAAATTATTGCACGATAATAAAAGTCTGGTTATTTTATTTTTAATCATCATCGTACTTGGTATTTCCATGACGCTGGCCAGCACTTACCTGGCAGTTTTGAAATACCTAAAAATGAAGTTAGACGATCTTTATTAAAGCAGCCGCAACGTTGAATTAAATATTATTGCTTTTATTTGCATCTATAAAATAACAATCATGATAACGAAAAAAAAACAAGCCATCCCGAATCCTTTATTTGGTAAAGAAAATTTTACCTGGATGCTGGTTGGTTTGGTTGTAATGTCCATCGGATTTTTTTTAATGGCAGGCGGCAAAAGTGCCGACCCTACTAAGTTTAACGACAATGAAATTTATAGTTTCACCCGTATTACACTATCACCATTTTTGATTATAACAGGTTTTGTAATTGAGATTTTTGCAATTATGAAAAAGCCAAAGGATAGCATGGATGCCAAGAATAGTTAGTACAATTGTTAAGAGAGGTCAGTAACCCATGCAATATTTAAAAATGCGTTGTTTATATACTGCATTTTTAGTAACCAAAAAATCCAATTTTATAATTCCCAATTTATTATGGATACATTCCAGGCCATCATCATAGCCATAGTAGAAGGACTTACAGAATTTCTGCCGGTTTCCTCTACTGCCCACATGAAATTTTTGCATCCATTGCTGGGTATTACCGATACTCCTTTTGTAAATATGTTTGAAATAGTGATTCAACTGGCCGCAATTTTAGCGATAGTTGTTTTGTACTGGAAAAAGTTTTTCGGTTTTAGGCATATCGGTTTTTATACAAAATTGATCATCGCTGTTATTCCTGCATTGATTGGCGGATTCTTCTTAAAAAAATATATTGAAACTGCCCTGGGTAACCTAAGTTTTATTGCCTGGGTAATGGTAACTGGTGGTATTATACTTTTGTTTATTGATGATATTTTTAAAAGTCCAACCGTCGATTCAGAAGAAAAAATTACCAATAAAACTGCCCTTATTATTGGCTGCGGGCAGGTACTTTCTATTGTCTTTCCAGGACTTAGCAGAAGTGCTGCTACCATCATTACCGGCATGAGCCAGAAATTAACCCGCAGTGCGGCAGCAGAATTTTCTTTCTTTCTGGCGGTGCCCACCATGTTTGCTGCATCGGCAAAAAGTTTTTGGGATACTTACAAAGAAAATCCTGAGGCAATTGCAAAAAATAATATCACCATCCTGTTAATAGGTAGTGCAGTGGCTTTTGTCGTAGCTTTAATGGCGGTTAAATTTTTTATAGACTTTTTAAAAAAATATGGCTTCCGTATCTGGGGTATTTACCGCATTATTGCTGGCTTTACTATGTTATTCCTTATCTGGAAAGGCATTGTGCACTAACCTACATCTCCTTTTTTTGCTGATATTTTTCTTTCTCCCTTATTTATAAAAGTCCCTTTTCATGAAGAGAGTGCAATAATTAATCCCGCCTTTGAACTAAAATACTTAATTTAAGCGCTTAACCATTATTGATGCAAACTGCTTCCAAAAAAGTTATTACCGGCTGGGCAATGTACGACTGGGCAAATTCTGTTTATAATTTAGTAATCACCACTACTTTTTTTCCTGCTTATTATGCTGCCATTACGGGGCTTAAAAATTTTCCCAATGGTATTAGTTTTTTGGGCCGCCACTTTGTTAATACCGAACTGAAAGATTATGTATTGGCTGGTGGCTTTTTAATTGTTGCCATCCTCTCGCCCATTCTTTCTTCTATGGCAGATTACAAAGGCAATAAGAAAAACTTTATGCGCTTCTTTTGTTACCTGGGTGCGGCCAGTTGTTCTTTAATGTTTTTCTTTGATAAAGACCATGTAACGCTGGGCCTGATGTGTTTTATGTTTGCCGGCATAGGTTTTTATGGAAGCCAGGTTTTTTACAATTCCTACCTGCCGGAAATTGCAGCAGAAGCAGACCAGGACAGGGTTAGCGCCAAAGGTTATACCTTTGGTTACATCGGCAGTGTATTGATGCAAATGGTTGGTTTTGCTTTGGTAATCCTAATGCCTGATAATCCATTGCCTTTAAAAATTACCTTTTTATTAGTAGGCCTGTGGTGGATTGGTTTTGCACAGATCACTTTTAATACTTTGCCCATCAGCAGCATTAAAGAACGAAAAGAAAAGCACCATGTATTGATCAATGGCTTTAAAGAATTAAAAATTGTATGGAACCAGTTAAAAGATATGCCGGTTTTAAAACGCTATTTAACGGCTTTTTTCTTTTACAGTATGGGTGTACAAACCGTAATGTTGGTAGCCATTGACTTTGGTATTAAAGAATTAAAATTACCTGATCAGAAATTAATTATTACCGCCGTTATTATACAATTGGTTGCCATTATTGGCGCTATAGGTATGTCTAAATTATCATCGCGTTTTGGCAATATCAATGTGCTCATTTTTACCGTGTTATTATGGATTGGCCTTTGCATTGCCGGGTATTTTATTTCTACCGAAACACATTTTTATATTCTTGCATCTTTGGTTGGCCTGGTGATGGGCGGCATACAATCCCTCAGCCGGTCTACCTACAGCAAGTTTATGCCCGAAACAAAAGACACTGCATCCTTTTTTAGCTTTTATGATGTTACAGAAAAATTAGCGATCGTTATAGGCTTGTTTACATTTGGTTTTATTGAAGGTATCAGCAGCATCCGTCAATCAATTTTATCGTTGGTGGTATTTTTTGTATTGGGTTTTGTGTGGTTGTTGCTCACCTCCGTTAAACTTAAAAAAGAAGGAAATATTTTGTAATTTAGCCCCTGGAAACAATTACCCTTAACCCTCGTAAAAAAGAGGAATTGCGTTAGTTGCTACATTAATAAAGCACATGAATATCTTTACCACTTCTGCCAGTAAAAAAATCAACCGTTAAAAAGAAGATAAAGGTAAAAGTAGTAGTGGCAGATTGATTACCTGCGTTAAGATGGTAAAATCAGTGGTGTTTTTATTAGCCCTCTTTAATAAGGCATTTGATTCTATTTCAGAAAATGATTTGATTGACAGATTAAAAGAAATAAACTAACTATAATGAAACTCTACTCCATCAATACGGGATATTTTAAATTAGATGGTGGGGCCATGTTTGGTGTTGTTCCTAAAACCATGTGGAACAAACTAAACCCTGCAGATGAAAACAATATGTGCAGTTGGGCATTGCGCTGTTTACTGATTGAGGATGAAGGAAGACTAATTTTGATAGATACCGGTATGGGTGATAAACAGGATACAAAATTTTTTGGACATTATTATCTGCACGGCGATGATACGCTGGATAAATCCCTGGCAAAATATGGTTTTAGCAGAGACGATATTACCGATGTGTTTTTAACACATCTTCACTTTGATCATTGCGGTGGTTGTATTATTAAAGAAGGGGATCAACTGGTGCCCGCATTTAAAAACGCCGTTTACTGGAGCAATAAAAACCACTGGCAATGGGCCACTAAGCCTAATGACAGAGAGAAAGCGAGCTTTTTAAAAGAAAATATTTTACCAATTCAGGAAAGTGGAAAACTTCAGTTTATTGAAATAAATAAACAATCTTCCATATTGCAGCAAGAGGCTGCAAATGCTGCCGCTACCATTCAGCAATCTCCATTTACAAAAAATGTTTCCTTCATTATTGCCAACGGACATACAGATGCAATGATGTTGCCTGTGATACAATACAATGGAAAAACCATTGTGTACATGGCCGACCTGCTGCCTTCTACAGCGCATATTCCTTTGCCTTATGTAATGGGGTACGATATGTTTCCATTAACTACTTTACATGAAAAGAAAATATTTTTAACGGAAGCTGTATTGCATGATTATGTTCTTTTTTTAGAGCATGATCCGTTGAATGAATGTTGCACTTTACAGCAAACTGAAAAAGGCATCCGGGTAAAAGATGTGTTTAAACTGAGTGAAATAGTTTAAGGTTTTTAAAAGCGAATGATAGTAAAGTTTGGTGCGTGAGGGATTGAAGCGGAAGTACTTTTTTTGAGTTACGAAAAAAAGATAGAAGCGTAAAGCCCGATTTCTTTCCGCCGTGGCGGATGGGGACACGCCCTGATAAATCTTTTTACCAGTAAATTAAAGACCCCGTACGTTTAACAAAGAAGTGAGTGGATACCGCAGATTTTTATATCCAAACATATCAACTTTTATATTACCGACGCTAACCGGACTTTCTACCCTCAACAACAAATGATTAGGATCATCGCTTATCCAGGCGGTCATTTTTTCGCCTCCTTCAAAGATGGTTCCTTTTATCAGCAAGGGTTTAAATTTAATTGCCCTGAATTTTCCATACTGAGTTTTAACGGTTTCTTTACCCATATAGCGCAGGTATAGATGATATACTTCATCATCCAAAAACATATCAAAAGGAATTTTATCACCGGGTTTATATTTATTAAAATTGATGTTGCGGGCATAATAAATTGAGCTGATAACATCCTGAATACAACGGGTGGTTTTAAACACACCGTTATTGCTGACAGCAGTTCCTGTACCCTGGTTAAAGGTTACATTGTTATAAATTTTATGGCCGCCCTCATCTACATTGCGGATAAATTTTATGGGCAGCATGGTAGCGGTATCAATATAAGTTTCATAGCGGTCTCTTACCTTAAAAAAGTTATCAAAAAAAGGATAGTTTTTTCCCTCGCCTACGCAATGATAAGCAGTTTTTCCATTAAATCTTTCCAGCGAAGTCGTAAAGGTAGCTTCTCCAGCCCCTACATACATGCCCAGGGTATTGTAAAAAACTTTCATGGTAATTATTTCACCCGGTATGAAGGCGGTATTTTTTATACCACAAAAATCGTCCATCCCTTCATTTTGTGCAACTGCAGAAAAACCCACCAGTAAAAACAACGCTTTTAAAATTCCTTTCATTTCTCTTTTACAATTTTGATACTTAAAATTAATAAACTTCCTATTACGGCTGGTATTACCAGGTTAATAATCCATATACCCAACGCCGCTGCGCTAACGCCTGTTTGATTGCTGGTATATAGCTGAAAAATTGCCCAACTGGCACTTATTCTTACTGGTAATTCAATAAATGCAAAAGTTGGTGCAACTGCCATTACCAAATAAAAAATAGTCAGCAGCAAAAAACATAACCAGCCTGCAATATGCACGTCCATTACCTGTAGCAGCAGCACATATTGCAAAACAAATACCAAATAGCGCAAAAAAGATAAAGATAATATCTGTATTAACTGCATATTGTTAAATTCATCTAAAACACTAATATGCTTTACTACTTTATACAGTGCAGGTATTTTTTCCATGATACGCACCAGCCAGCCTAAACGAATATAAAACAACAATAGTAAAACAGTTAATACCACACTAAGTGATGTTATCACATTTTGCCAAAACGCAGGTAAAAAAGTTGTAATCGCATGATCCGTTTGTGAAAAGTATTTTAACAGCAGTAAACCCATGCAACCCATCATCATAGTAACCAGCAACTGGCTGATACTTCCCACAATGGTGAGCGAAATGGCGCTGATGCGGTTTCCTTCTTCCACATATAAAATACGCCCGCCATATTCCCCAATTCTGTTGGGCGTTAGCATGGTTACGCTACAGCCTGACAACACTGATTTAAATGCCCTGAAATAAGAAAATGGTTGAAGATGCCTTACCAGTAACCTCCATTTAACTGCTTCAATACCCCAATTAACCGCCATTAAAAAAACAACCAGTAATAGCTTACTGTTCATCCAGCTATTTTGTATTTGCTGCCACTGAATGCCCACATTGGGCCTGGCAAAAATTTGCCGGTATAAACTCCACGACAAAATAACAAACAACACCGGCCCCAAAAAATAATTAATTAATATTTTTACTTTTTTATTCAAAAGGAGTTTCTTTATTTTCACCATCTCGCGGTATACGCAACGGGAATGGTATGTTTCATTTACTTTTGTTACGGATCGTATATTACTTAGAAGCTGTATAAAAACGATTTTTGTAATACCTTTTAACTAAGCCGTGGCCAGTGAAGACACCGGCAACGGCAGTTAACCGAAACTGGTGTTTCCGCCAACCCCAAGATGGCAAATGAAAATTCTATTTTTAAAGGCTTCTGAGTGCTGGTATTTTAAATACAAGTATAGTTGAAATATTCAGTTAATTGATTAATAAAAAACAAGCAGTTGCCATTGCAAAAAAAATCCAGTATTATTTTAGGAATTGATCCAGGCACGGTAGTAATGGGCTATGGGCTGATACGGATAACAGGCAGTACAATATCACTGATAGACCTGGACATTTTAAAGCCAGGAAAAGTAGATGATCCTTATAAAAAACTACAGTTGATTTATAATACCGTAAGTGGTTTAATCATTAAATACAAGCCAAATGTATTTGCCATTGAAGCGCCTTTTTTTGGTAAGAATGTACAGAGTATGTTAAAGCTGGGAAGGGCACAGGGTGTGGCCATTGCAGCAGCCATGCAGCATGGGTTAGACGTTACTGAATATTCACCAAAAAAAATAAAACAATCCATTACCGGCAATGGAAATGCCAGTAAGGAACAGGTATTAAAAATGCTGCAACGGCTGTTAAATTTTACGGAAGATCCAAAATATTTTGATGCTTCCGATGCGCTGGCGGTAGCTGTTTGCCATTACTTTCAGGAAAACTCGGTATTGCCCGGCAGCGGACAAAAAGTTAATGGCTGGGACGAATTTTTAAAGAAAAATCCTGAAAGGATAAAAAAGTAATCGCTATAAGTGAGCGATAATTATTTGCTGAATTGTTTTAAATTCTTGTATTGACAATTTCAATTTATTGTTGGTAAAATTAAGATCATTTGCTGAGTTGACTGGCACCAGATGCAAATGTGCATGGGGAACTTCCATCCCCAGTACACTTATGCCACAACGGTTACAATCAAAAGATTTTTCGATGGCGTGGGCAATCGGCTTTGCAAAAACCAGTAATGCATTCAGATAGTCGTCCGGCAAATCAAAAAATTTATCCGTTTCCATTTTTGTAATCACCAGCACATGCCCTTTCACCAACGGAAAAATATCCAGGAAGGCAAAAAATTTATCATCCTCTGCAATTTTATAACAAGGAACTTCACCGGCAATTATTTTTGAAAAGATTGTCATACCCAATATAATTTACAATAAAAGACAAACAAAAAACCCACTCAGAAATGGTAGGTTAAAAAAATTTAAAGTAATGATCAGATAGTAATATTTTCTACTTTAAATTTCAATAAACCTACAGGCACCGTTACTTCAGCTATATCGCCGATGGCTTTGCCCAGCAGGCCTCTGCCAATAGGCGAGGTTACAGAAATTTTACCCAGTTTTAAATCGGCTTCTTTTTCAGAAACTATCTGGTAAGTAACTTTCTTTTTAGTACCCAGGTTAGTAACAGTAACTTTAGTTAAAATAGACACTTTACTGGTATCAATATTATTTTCATCTAAAATACGGGCCGTAGCTATTATGCCTTCGAGATATTTTATTTTTGCTTCCAGCATTCCCTGCGCTTCCTTAGCAGCATCATATTCTGCATTTTCTTTTAAGTCACCTTTTTCACGTGCTTCTGCAATCGCTTTGCTGGCAGCAGGGCGTTCAACACTTTTCATATGGTGCAACTCTTGTTTCATTTTCTCGAAGGTTTCTTGTTTTACATAATTCATTTCGCTCATAACGCTTCTTTTTAGAGTATTAAAAAAAATACAACGCCCCGGAGTACCCCAAGGCGTTGTAATTAGATACAAATATAAACAAATTGTCAAATATTCAACTTTTGCAGAATAACACTCGTCATTTTATAAAAGGCTTCATTACTGTATCCTGCAATATGCGGTGTAATAATTACATTGTCTTGTGCAGTTAAAAAATCAAACTCCTGTTGTTGTATAGAAGTTAAAGCTTGCAAATTTTCGTTCTCCAGCACATCAAGCGCCGCACCCGAAATTTTGTTTTGTTTCAAGCCATTGATCAGGGCTGTTGTATCCGTTACCCCTCCCCGGCAGGCATTTATAAAAAAAGGTTTTCCTATTACTGCATTAAAAAAGTCAGTTCCCGCCATGTGCTTTGTTTCATCTGTAAGCGGCACATGAAAACTAATTGCATCTGCGTAACGGCAAATTTGATCCAGGCTGGCTTCTTTTATGTATCCGCTTGCAAAACCAAACTTATATTTATCATAGGCCAATACCGTAACGTCAAATGCTGCCAGCAATTTTGCCAATGCAGCGCCGGTATTACCAAATCCAACAATGCCCACAGTTTTACCACCTAACTCTATGCCACGATTGGCATCCCGTATCCATTTTTTTTGTTTTACCTCGTCCGCACTTTTTGAAATGTTGTTCATTAAATTCAACAAAAGTCCTAAAACATGCTCTGCTACTGCATTTCGGTTGCCTTCAGGGCTGCTAACACAGGTAATACCTTTGCTTACCGCATATGCTACATCAATCAATTCCATACCGCTTCCCAGGCGGCCAATCCATTTTAGCTTTGTGGCTTTTTGCAAAATTATCTGGTCAATTTTCAAACGCGTGGTTACAATTAATCCATGTACGTTTTCAATAAGTGCAGTTAATTCATTGTAGGAAATTTCTGGTAAATACAGTACATCAAATCCCTTTTGTTGTAAGGTAACCGCTAAAAAATCATGGGCTTTTGCGGTAATAACAACTACTGGTTTTGTATTGCTCATATTTAAAAGTTTAAGAAAAAAGAAGGTTATTAAGATTGGATCGAAATTAAAATCCATTTGTTTGTTTACAAGTTCATTGAGACGGGTGCGGTAAAAGAGCTTGTAATTTAAAAAAGACACAAATTTTATGTCAGAAAATACTCATTCGATCTTATTATTAAAACCCAGTAAGTTCCTATAAAAATAATTCAGGCTGCAATTAGAATAGTGACGCAGTTTCCATACATCTAATATATAAAAAGATAATCTTTTTTATTGATACTTTATTTTTAAACCGCGGCAATTGCGCTGATTTCTACATTGGCATTTTTGGGTAAGCCTTTTACTGCCACTGTTTCCCTTGCAGGAAAGTTCCCATCAAAATAGATGGCATAAATTTCATTTACCTGGCTGAATAATGCCATGTCACTTAAAAAGATGGTTGTCTTTACAATATTGCTAAAATCCATGCCAGCTTCAGCCAATATAGCTTTCATATTTTGCAGCACCTGGTGTGTTTCTTCAATAATGTCCGCATTGGCAAGTTCGTTGGTTCCTGGCTTTAAGGCCACTTGGCCGGATACAAATAAAAAATTACCAGTTTTAACAGCTTGGTTGTAGGGGCCAATAGGGGCCGGCGCATTGTTGGTCTCAATAATCTGCTTAATCATGATATTATTTACGAAATGCAAATATATCTTTTATCAACCACCTATTTTTGTAAAAATTCAACAGATGAAATTTGCAGTGGCAGCGGACGATTATATGGCGGTAAAATAGTATTTTATATCATTTTTTGAACTGGCATAATCTGTTTTAAAAAAGCCTATATCGTAAATACCTGCGCTTTTTATTTTTGAAGAGCTTTTTGTTAAGAAATGTTCAATCTCTTCTGCAACTGATTTTATTCATTTGCTTACACTTATTTTAAAGAACTAAAAACCCTTTATCACATTTAATATAACTAAATGAGTTTACTGTTAAATATTGATACTGCAACCGAAACAGCCTCGGTAAGCATTGCAAGAGATGGCCATATTTTACAGGAAGCCATCAATAAAGAACAAAAAGACCATGCTGTTTTTTTACACATCGCTATACAGTTGGTATGCAAAAATGCAGGCATTACTTTACATGCGTTGGATGGAGTTGCTGTAACAGAGGGACCGGGAAGTTATACCGGCCTGAGGGTAGGTATGGCAAGCGCAAAAGGTTTGTGCTTTGCACTACAAATTCCTTTAATTACAGTTGGTACATTAAATGTGTTGGCCTGGCAGGCGATCAATGAAGTTGTAAATATGCAGCACCATTTACCGGTTTTATTTTGCCCCATGATAGATGCAAGAAGGATGGAAGTGTTTACCGCAGTATTCGACAGCAACTTAACACCTATTTTAACACCCGTTGCAATGATTATTGAGCACAATTCTTTTGCTAATTTGTTGTTAAAAAATAAAATTTTTTTTTCTGGAAATGGTTCCTCTAAATGGCAAATTATTTGTGAGAGTGAAAATGCTTTTTTTGTAAAAAATGAATTAAATGCATTGTATATGAGTGAACTATCTCACAAAAAATTCCTTGACAGGCAGTTTAAAAATGTGGCTTATGCTGAACCATTATATATTAAAGAGTTTTTCAACCCAACAGTTTAAATTAATATTTTCAGTTTCTTTTGTAAAAAACTATTATTAATCTAATGGTTTTCATAAATATTAAATACTTTGTATCTTTACGTATTCAAGCACAATAAAAATTTAATTTCTATGACAAATCTTACCGCCACAGCTCCTCCGGAGCATCAGCAAACATTGCAACACACCCCTAACGTCAGTACTATCAAAATTGATTACTACAGTGTTAAAAAAGCAGCACTAATATTACGGGCCCTTAATCACAAATTACGTCAGCAACTGCTAAAACTAATTGAGGAAGAAAAGAAAATTACGGTTACAGAGATTTATGTAAGGCTAAGATTAGAGCAATCTGTAGCATCGCAACACCTGGCAATATTGCGCAAGGCTGGTGTAGTTAGCACTCAACGCGATGGTAAATTTATCTTTTACATTATCAATCACAAAAGAATTGACGAAATAAGCAATTTTGTAAATGAACTTGTAGCATAACATCATATTTTGCAACTTAAAAGCGGATGACTTAACAGCATCCGCTTTTTGTTTTTTATCTTTACATCCTTTAATGGTTTTTAAACCATTATATAATTAGTACAGATACGTAACAGGTGATGTATTGTTTAATTTGTATGCGTTTTTTCAGGTATTATCCTCTTACCAAATAATTTTTTTATGTTTATTAAACAGATATATACAGATTGCATAAGCGAGGCTGCTTATTATATTGAAAGCAATGGCGAAGCGGTAGTGATAGATCCACTAAGAGATACAGAGGAATACACCAGGCTGGCAGCAGAAAGAAATGCGGTTATCAAGTATATTTTTGAAACACATTTTCATGCCGATTTTGTAAGCGGGCATTTGGACCTAAGTAAAAAAACGGGCGCCATAATTGTATACGGACCCAAAACTGTAACCGGCTTTCCAGTACATATTGCTGAAGATGGAGAATTATTTTCTGTGGGTACTATTTCTTTTAAAGTAATTCATACTCCGGGGCATACGATTGAAAGCAGCTGCTACCTTTTAAAAGATGAAACAGGAAAAGACCATGCGCTTTTTACCGGAGATACCTTGTTTGTAGGCGATGTAGGCAGGCCTGACTTAAGTAGCGGCAATATGACCAGGGAAGAACTTGCTTCAATTATGTACGATACCATTCAGCAAAAAATATTGCCTTTGGCAGATGATGTGCTGGTATACCCTGCACATGGAGCTGGCAGCAGTTGTGGTAAAAATTTAGGGGTAGATACTTTTAGCACCATCGGCGAAGAAAAGCAAACCAACTACGCTCTGCAACCTCAATCAAAAGAAGTATTTATTGCTGCTGTTACAGATGGCCTGCAGGATGCGCCGAGGTATTTTTCTATCAATGCAAAAATAAACAAAGAAGGATACGACAGCCTGGATGCAATAAAAGCCAGCGGGCTTACCCCACTAACAGTAGCTGCATTTAAAAATAAAATGAAAGAAGATATTATTGTAGCAGATACAAGACCTGCAGATATTTTTACGGAAGGATTTGTACCAGGCAGTATTTTTATTGGCCTGGAAGGCCGGTTTGCCGAGTGGGCAGGCAGCTTGTTGCCATTTAATAAATCAATATTGCTGGTTACCGAAAAAGGCAAAGAAGAAGAAACGGTTATAAGATTGGCCCGTGTAGGATTTTCAAAAATAGAAGGCTACCTGAAGGGAAGTTTTGAGGCCTGGGAAAAAGCGGGCGAAAAAGTGGATATGATTATTAATGTTGAAGCAGATGAACTTGCCATGGATATTCCAAACGATCCCAATCTTCAGATGGTGGATGTTAGAAAAGAAATTGAATTCGCAGATGGACATGTAAAAAATGCACTCAACATGCCCTTGGCTGATATGACAGATGAGTTACTGACAGAGGTTGTTGAAGACAGTCAAAATTTATACCTTTATTGCGGTGGTGGCTACAGAAGCGTAATTGCCTGCTCCCTATTAAAAAAACAAGGACTGCATAATTTAAGAAATATTACCGGCGGTTGGGCAAAAATTAAAGAAGAAGAGCGCATTAAAATTGAAAAAGATGCCAGTGTTTTGAACTAAATCAACTTGTAATTGAAAGTAATGTGCAAATGTTATTTGTAAGTGTACATAAATGGCATTTGGTTTTAAACTTTCTGTAATTATTTCATTCGTTTATTAATTCGCCGCTGTATTTTTCAAAATTTTCATTAAAATCATACTTCCATCTCCGGTGGCTCCACAGGTAATTTTCCGGCTGGTTGCTAATAATTTTTTGTAAAAAATTCCGGTACTTTTTAATTAGTTCCGGTACTGTATATTCTGCCGGATTTTCAGTTATCACTTCACTTTCAAAACTATAATACCCTCTTTTTATTTTTTTAAAATTGATGAAGATAACCGCAGAATTATATTTAATTGCCGATTGATGAGCACCCCGTATAAACGGCACCGGTTTCCCAAAAAAATTTATCCAGATACTATTGTGCGGTAAGGGATTCTGATCAGCCAGCAAATACATACAATACTGCTGGCTGGTAATTTCTTTTATCCTTGCTTTAAAGTCACCGGTTGCTATCAAAATAGTGCCGTATCTTGATCTGAGATTTAAAAGTAATTTTTCGAATACCCTATTTTCAACTTTACCATATACACCAATGGGTGCAATATTAATTTGCCTGCTGATTACAAGGTTGGCATACTCCCAGTTAAACATGTGGCCACCTACCAGGTTAATACTTTTTCCTCTTGCAATTACTTCGTTAATCACTTCAAAGTTGCCTGTGCAGCGCCTGTCAAATTCAGCATCATTCATTGATAAAGATTTCAGCATTTCAATAAATGTATCAATAAAATTTTTATAAAATTGTTTTGCGATGGCAATTCTTTGATCAATATTTTTTTCCGGAAAAGCAATCGCAAGATTACCCATCACAATTTTTTTTCTATAGCCAAATACATAATATACAAAAAAATAAATCGAATTGCTTATGCCATATAATACTGAAAAAGGCAGTAAAGAAACAACATAAAAAAAGCCATATAAAATGTAATACATGCTACTGTAAATTAATGCGCCGGAAAAGTTAAAATGATTGTTATAAACGATTCACATAAATCATAAACAGCGCAAATGACTATCCCATACGCATGTCTGCGAAGTAATTTTATAAAACAATATTTTGTACTTTATCGCTTTTTGCAGCATAGTCTGTATTAAAATGAAGTCCTCTGCTTTCATGCCTGAACTCAGCAGACTTTACAATTAAATATGCTACAGTTATCATATTACGCAACTCACACAACTGGGGCGAAACAACTGTTTTTTTAAACAGGCCTTCTGTTTCCTCATGTAACAGATCCAGCCGGCGGTTGGCTCTTTGCAAACGTTCATTGTTTCTAACAATGCCAACATAATCACTCATCAGCAGTTTCATTTCCTTTAAACTCTGGGTAATCAAAATCATTTCCTTTGGGGCGCTGGTACCGTCTGCTTTCCAGTCAGGAATATTTTGTTGAAAAGAAAGCTGGTCAATCCTTTTTACCCCATCCAGGTATGCACGGTGAGCAAAAACCATTGCCTCCAGCAAACTGTTGCTGGCTAAGCGGTTAGCGCCGTGCAGGCCGGTGCAGGCGCATTCACCGGCAGCGTATAAATTAGTGATGGAGGTTTTGCCGGAATCGTCAGTTTGTACGCCGCCGCAACTGTAATGTGCGGCTGGCGAAACCGGTATCATGTCTTTGGTAATATCAATGCCAATACTAAGACATTTATCATAAATATTGGGGAAGTGTTGGGTAAATTCTTCTTTGGTAAAATGAAGGCAATCTAAATACACATGTTCGGTACCATTTATTTTCATTTCGTTGTCAATGGCCCTGGCAACTATATCCCTTGGTGCAAGATCCTTTCTTACATCATAGCGCTCCATAAATGCCTCGCCGTTGTGGTTACGCAAAATGCCGCCATCGCCACGCACCGCTTCTGTAATTAAAAAGTTTTGTCCCCGAACACCCGGTTCGTACAAAGCTGTAGGATGAAACTGGATAAACTCCATATTTTCAATCCTTCCTTTGGCACGGTAAACCATGGCCACACCATCGCCGGTAGCAATAGCAGGATTGGTAGTGGTACGATATACCTGGCCATTACCGCCTGTTGCCAGCATGGTAATTTTAGCAACTATTTTTTCAATTTTATGCGTATTTAAATTCAACACATACACTCCATAACATTCAATATCCGGGGTAGCTTTTGTAACCAGATATCCAAGGTGATGCTGGGTTAAAATATCCAGTACAAAGCAATGGCTGATGAGCTGAATATTGGGTTTATTTTTTATCGCCTCCAGCAAAGCTCTTTCCATTTCTTTACCTGTTACATCTTTGTGGTGCAGTATACGAAATTCACTATGTCCACCCTCTTTTCCTAAAGAATAATCTCCTTCTTTACCCTTATCAAAATTGGCACCCCATTCAATCAGTTCTTTAATTCGTTCTACCCCTTCTTTTACTACAATTTCTACTACCGCCCTGTTGCATAAACCATCCCCGGCTATCAGTGTATCTTCAATGTGTTTTTCAAAACTATCATTATCAAAATCCATTACACCAGCAATACCTCCCTGGGCATACTTGGTATTGGTTTCGTCACTTTGTGTTTTAGTTAACACGGTTACTGTTTTGCCAGGGCAGTCTTCTGCAATTTTCAATGCATAAGTTAATCCTGCAATGCCACTGCCAATTACTAAAAAATCTGTTTGCATAAATATTTGTTGTTAACTGAACAATAAAATTACCAGATAAATTACTAATATTTTTTTTGAATAATCATTTCATAAAAACTACTCCTTTGGGGTACAGTTATTTGAATAATAATTTAATAAAATTATCGCTTTAGGGTATTGTAAAACAAAAATTTAAATAGTAAGTTTACAACCATTGTAGTTTTTTTTTAGAATAGTAACCCATCATTACTCCAGAAACAGCCCATCCGAAATTTTAGAAGAACCCCTTATTTTTTTACGAAAGTACATATTACCAAAACGAACAAATATTCGTAGTGAAATATCTATGCACTTAACGACACAACACATTTTAAACAATAAAAATAACCAACCATGGAAAACGAAAACGATGCTGCAATTCCTCCCTGCTGTCCGGATTTAATTAAAGATGACCACTGCGATGTCATTAATTTCAGCAGGCAACTTACTTATCCTACCGGTAATAATGATAACCGGCGCAGGGTAAATGTGGAAGTGATCCTTCACTTTAAATTATCAAGATGTACGCTGGGACTTACGTTGGGCGACCCCGCCTACAGTACCACACTGCTACCGGGCGAAAAAGTTCGCCTATCCACAACTGATAGAAGAAGCCGTTTTACTTACGATAGTGAAACCAAACTGAGTTACCGGAGCGAACAAATTTCAGAAGAACAATATTTGATGACGGCGACCCAAAAATACCTGGCAGATGCTTCTGCTGCACAATCGGGCAATGCTGAAAGTTCTTCAGAGGGTAAATGGGATTTTCATGGTGATGCGGGTGGAAGCGTCAACCCGCTTAGTTTAAGCGTCAGCGCAAGTACCCGCGCCGGTGGCAGCCACAACAGTTCCTCTGTTTCTGATTATTTAAACCAGCAAAAGTCTCATGTACAAAGTTCGGCCTCTCAGGCGGTAAGCGCCACAAGAAAGGCGCACTCCGTTTCTATCGGTGAAGTAAGCAGTCGCACACATATCCAGGGTGAGTCCGAAGATCATTTTGAAGCCTCGTCCCGTGAGTTCACCAACTACAACAAATGCCATGCGGTAACTTATATGTTTTACCGCATCAATAAAAAACAAAAAATAAGTTTTGAACTCGTATCTATTGAAAGGAGAGTGGCTGACAGCAATGCCCCTATCAGCGGCATTTTACAATCCGCTGCTGCAAAACTACCCATTGCCCTGGTACCACAGGACATACCGGCCACTTCGCTTTTAAGAAGGACAACAGGGGCATCCGGTACAACTGCTTTTGCAAATATTGATCCCGCATCGCTGTTGAATGTTAATCAAAACCCTAACAGGGATGCATTTGCCACTGACCAGAATTTTGGAACCCCGCTGGATGAGGCAACAAGAATAGCTGCATTGAAAGAAGTGGATCAGCAACTGATTGCAAAAAATCTGCTTGGTAAAGATGGAAAAGTTTCGGAAGAAACAAAACTCTCTATCAACTTCGATATGGAATTTTCTTTGCCCACTCCCGGTATTATCGTTAAAGGCTGCCTGGATGATTGCGATGTTTGCGAGCCGCTTGTAAAAGAAAGAATGCAATTGGAAAACGACCTGTTGCGCAAGCAAATAGAACTGCTGGAAAAATCTCAGGAGTACAGATGCTGCCCGGTGGCATTAGAAGGAGATGAATGATTTATTGCTAATTTATTAAAAACCCCCGGTGCCGAAAAGGGTAACAAGAGTAGGCAAGCCAAGAAAAATTTATGAAAAGAGAAAACGAAAATCAATTTATTGTTCGCCTGTCTGAAGAGCAGGCGAAACAGGATACCAAAAATTTAAGGGTATATATTTTAGACAAAGGCGGACAGGTAATTGAACAGGCAGGCTTTGACAGTGGGCAAGCCTTTTTAAAAACTGACCCTGCAATACTTGAAGGGAAAAGTAAAATCTACATTGGCCCTGACCTTAGCAGCGATAATAGGAAATCAAGAATTACAGAACGGAAATTATTAAAAGCAAATGCCTACGAAACAGTAAAAGATTTTACAAATAATGTGCTTGACGTAAGCCGCATTCCTCCTGCACTTTTACGCCATATCTTTTTTACACTTGCCGTATTACCGGGCATATAAAGAAAAATTTTATAATAAACGGTCAATGGCACAACCTTGCGCTATGTGATTTACGGGTACATATCTGCGAAGTAGAAACAGAGTTGGTGTGGCCGTATATTCCCATTTACTATCGCCCTATACCTGATTGGGTGATACAAGAAATTGGGGGGAAATTTGCAGCCCTGGAAAGGACAATTTTTAAGCCTCCAATCCCAGACCCTATCGGGCCGGTTAGCAGGATAAAAAGAAACCTTCCCTTAAATTCTTTACCACCATCTATTGCCATTAAAACCTTTGCAACACGCGAAAAGGCCATGCCTCAATTACCTGATCAGGTGTGGAATGCAATGACTTCAGAATCAACTGATGTTATCCGCAAAACAATGATCGACTATCATGAACTGATTTACCCTTACTTATGTTTGTGGCGTAATTACTGGCCCTGGATTTATACTTATGATGAAGAAACCATTGTAACCACCGATTGCAATGGCCACTTTGAAATGTGGGAAAATACCTTTACCGAAGATGGAGCACTAAATATTTATATTTGGGTAGAAGCTTATATTAACGGGCAGTGGATTACTGTTTACAAACCTTATTTACCATGCAACACCTGGTGGAATTATGCCTGCGGAACAGAAATCAGTATCAATGTAACCGACCCACGTGTTGGCCCATGCACTTGTGGAAATGATGGTCCTTCAGATGCATTCTGGTTTCGTTCTATTGGCAACTCCGCGGGTGCATTACGTATTGAGCAAAATCAGTTCCACTCCGTTCCTGTTCAGGGTGTGCCTTTTACAAACGTTGGTTGCACTGATATTATTCCTGATGCAGATTTCATCAGTCCATTTGGAAGTAGCCTGGCACTGCAGGTTTTTGCAGGAGAAAATATTTATAGCTCCGGTACCGGCGTAACACACTTTCGCTGGAAAGGAACAAAAATTGCAGATGAAAATTTAAACGAGATTCCTTCCGGTTTTCAAACAACCACCATTTTAAATGCAGCAAGCAAAGTTTACAGAGAGTATATCGTAAGATTGGATACAGTGCATTACCATAGTTTTAATTTAGAGATTGCGCCTGATGGAGCAGGCAGTAATATTGCCTTCCGTATTCCCAACCAGAACATTACGATGGAACCTTCTATCATGGCTGCTTTCCCAACTAACCTAAAGTATTGGAGGGATATATTTTGGACAAGTGGATCAGTTGATAGTAATTCACTCAATGGCAATGGACTTTACAGGTTCGATCTTGAATTGGGAAAATACAGTGGTGTCACTTTTGTTGTAACAGAAGTAAACCCTTCTACCTTCCAGATATCTGAACTTGCAGACCTGGACAGTTCACAAAATGCAACAACGCCTTATTTAAATATGAATCTCTCCGGCAATGCAAATAATTATACCATGCTGGTTCGTGTTGATAACAACCATTGCACTGCACATATTCATGATGTGGTATTAAATGAGACAGGCGCTTTATCCGACCCGTGCGGATTTATAAAGTATAATGATATTAATAATCATTCCCACATTAGCTTTGAGGCATCTCACCCACACAATTTTGCAAAGTTTAATTTTATCATCATTAAAGGCAACAACACGGTGGCTACAGATATCAATCCTAATGGTTTTGTTTTATCT
>NZ_JACMOO010000410.1 GCF_014377975.1 Ferruginibacter sp. | reverse complement strand
TTATTTTTATTAGCCACTGCGGCTTTGCTGGTAACCAGCGTAACATTTGCCGATAATGGCAAAAAGAAAAAAGATTGTAAAAAGTCTTGTTCAAAGAGCGGAAAATCCTGCAGCAAAGACAAAGAAGTAAAAGAAAAAGAAGCTGTAAAAGAAAAGACAGCCAATTTGTAAAAATTAATTGAACTAAATATAAATTCCCCTTCCTTCCAGCAGGGGAATTTTATTTTAGAATATAGCCGTCAACTGTTGAAGATGGCTAACGGTAAAAGTTGGTTGCATCGTGGTGGTAATATTGATGTGATTAACAAATACATTGTCCATACCGGCATTGATTGCACCTTGAATGTCCGCATCTAAATTATCACCCAGCATGATGCTTTGGTGCAAACGGGCACCTGTTTTGTTTAGAGCATATTCAAAAATTTCTTTTTTCGGCTTTAAACTGTTGCTTTTTTCTGAGGTTATCACATGAGTGAAATAATTACTCATCCCGCTGTTGTTAAGTTTGCTCCACTGTATTTTTTCAAAACCATTTGTAATCAGGTGCAGCTGGTATTCTTTCGCTGACAGGTAGTCCAGTATTTCTATGGTATGGGGGAATAGTATTTTTTTGGTGGGCAGTATTTCCAAAAACTTTTCACTCATTTCTTTGGCCAGGGGTTCGTCTGCAATTTTAAATTCGAGCAGAGTGCGCCACATTCTTTTCCATTTAAGTTCTTCGCCGGTAATAAATCCTTTGTGATATCTGTCCCACAAAATTTCATTATGAATTTTATACAATTTGTAGAAATCTTCAAAAGGTACCACGCCTTTTTCGTCCAGTTTAAAAAATGCATAAATTTCAATCAGTGTATCTTTGGCATTGGCATCAAAGTCCCAGAGGGTATGGTCGAGGTCAAAAAAAAGGTGTTTGTATTTCATAATCCTGTTATAACTACAAAATTGCTGTTTTATTACTTTACCCGGCTAAAATTGTGTGCTACTTAACAAAAAAACAATGTAAATTTTTTGATATGAATTTAAACACAAGCAACCTAAAAGGTAAAAATATTGTAGTAACAGGTGCATCAAAAGGCATGGGCAAAGCCATTGCAGCAGCCTTTGCGGCTGAGGGTGCCAACCTCTTTTTGTGTGCCCGACATGCAGCGCAATTAAACAAGACGGTAACTGAATTAGGCCAGCAATATTCGGGTGCAACAGTTAATTCAACCACTGCCGATTTATCGGTAAAAGAGGAAGCAATCGCTTTTGGAAACTGGATTAACAAACAGGTTACAGCTGTAGACATCCTGGTAAATAATGCGGGCGTGTTTTTGCCCGGCAGTGTACACAACGAAACGGATGGTATGCTGGAACAAATGATAGAGACTAATTTGTACAGTGCCTATCATGTTACCAGAACTTTATTACCGGCTATGCTGGAGCACCAACAAGGATACATTTTTAATATCTGTTCCATTGCATCGCTGCAGGCTTACAATAATGGCGGAAGCTACAGCATCAGCAAGTTTGCATTGATGGGTTTTAGTAAAAATTTACGGGAAGAATTAAAGCCTTACAACATTAAAGTTGCAGCGGTTTATCCCGGTGCAGTGCTTACCGATTCGTGGGGCAATTATGATAACTCCCAGCATCGGATAATGGAAGCAACCGATATTGCTGCCATGATTGTGGCAGCCAGCAAACTTTCGGCAGGTGCAGT
>NZ_JACMOO010000409.1 GCF_014377975.1 Ferruginibacter sp. | reverse complement strand
TTATCAATCCAAAATATTGAAAAAAGCTGGACAAGTATTATTCAAAACTGGGGAATTATTCTTCACCAATATTTAACTATCTTTCAAAATAGATGCAGACTCTAAAATTATGTTTACACAATCTACTTTATAGTCTCACAAATTTTAATAATATCCTGATTAAACCCTGGCAACTTTAATCGCAATGATGGCTTCACTGCAGCATATGGTACCGTTCTTCTTTTACTTTATACATCAGCCGGTGTTCATCTGTTATTCGTTTGCTCCCGCAACCTTCCTGATTACTTTTTAAAGATTCTTGTTACCGATTCCCTGAAATGGAGAACGCAGACAATCTTTAACCTGGTCATTTACTCGTTCTATTACCTTTTTATCCTGCATTTGTAAGTAAAGATAATCTTGCCAGGCATTGATTTACCAAACTAATTATTTCAGGAGATGCTTCGGAGTCCATTTAAAGCTTCTGTAAAAAAAATTTGTTGTAACAACGGAAACCGAGGATAAAATTCATGTGCAGATTTCAATCTACGCTATAATAAAAGTTGCCAAACGGTATGTGGTTGAACCGGGCGTGGCAACGTAGATGCCATGAAAAGATACCGCTTGTTACTAAAAACTAAAAAAAATAGAAATTTTATAGAGAAAAATCTTCTGAAACCCCTGAAAAACCTGCTATTTCAGCGTTTTGTTTGCCTTCATTTTCTTACCTTTGCCCTCCCGTTAAAAAACCGGGGATACTATTATGTCATTTAACAATATTAAACAACTAAACGCAGATGCACAGGAAGGAGCAGCTACCAATGAAGGTGCTGAAACTGCTGCGGTAACAAATGTGCCTGTGGAAGTTGCTGAGGCTGAGGCTCCGGTAACTACTGAACCAGTTGCTGTTAAAGCACCTGTTGAAGAAAGAATCGTGACTGCTCATGATGATTTTGACTGGAGTGTGGACAAACGCAACGTTTCCAGCTACAACAAAGAAGAGAAGGCAAAGTATGATGTTGTGTACGACAACACATTTAAGCAGATTAACGACGGCGAGATGATCCAGGCTACCATTGAGGCAATTACTAAAACAGATGCTGTTGTAAACATCGGTTTTAAAAGTGATGGCTTAATTTCTTTGAACGAATTCAGAGATGTAGTGGGTGGATTAAAAGTAGGCGACATTATTGAAGTAATGGTGGTGGAAAAAGAAGACAGGGACGGTAATCTGAATCTTAGCCGCAAACAAGCCCGTACCAGCAGAGCCTGGGAAAGAATTGTAGAGTTACACAAAACCGGCGAAATAGTTACCGGTATTGTTACCAGCAAAACAAAAGGCGGTCTTATTGTGGATGTATTTGGTATGGAAACATTCTTACCAGGTAGCCAGATAGACGTTAAGCCAGTTACAGATTACGATCAGTTTGTTGGCAAAACAATGGAATTTAAAGTGGTTAAAATCAACGAAACCATTAAGAATGCCGTTGTATCTCATAAAGCTCTTATTGAAAGTGATATCGAAGCACAACGTGCTGAAATTATTGGCAAACTCGAAAAAGGACAAGTATTGGAAGGTACCATCAAAAACATCACCGACTTTGGTGCGTTTCTTGATTTGGGCGGCTTAGATGGCTTGTTGTATATCACAGATATTTCATGGGGTCGTATCAACCATCCAACAGAAGTGTTGAAGATGGATCAAAAACTGAACGTAGTAGTATTAGATTTTGATGATGATAAAAAACGTATCAGCCTTGGTTTAAAACAATTAACTCCACACCCTTGGGATACCCTGAGCGAATCCATTAAAGAAGGTGAAGTAGTGAAAGGTAAAGTAGTAAATATTGAAGACTACGGTGCTTTTCTTGAAATTATGCCGGGTGTTGAAGGTTTGGTACATGTAAGCGAAATTACATGGGCTAATACGCCGATCAATGCTAAAGAGTTCTTTAAACTGAATGACACCTACGAAGCTAAAATTGTAACCTTAGATAAAGACACCCGTAAGATGAGCTTATCTATTAAACAAATGGCCAACGATCCGTGGAGCGAAATTGATGTTAAATTCCCTGAAGGAAGCAAACATACAGGTGTTGTTAAAAACATTACTCCTTACGGCGTATTTATTGAACTGGCAACGGGTATTGGCGGAATGATTCACATCAGCGATTTGAGCTGGTTAAAACGTTTCAACAACCCTAATGAATATACAAAAGTGGGCGAATCAATAGAAGTGATCATTATGAACATTGATAAAGATGGCCGCAAATTACAGTTAGGACATAAGCAAATTGAAGAAGATCCATGGAATTCACTGGAAGAAACTTTTGCTGTTGGAACTGTACACGAAGGAACTGTTAGCAAAAAAGATGACAAAGGTGCTGTTGTACAATTACCTTATGGACTGGAAGGCTTTGCGCCGAGCCGTCACCTTGCAAAAGAAGATGGTAAAACCATTGGTGCAGATGAAATTGCACAGTTTATGGTAATTGAATTTGACCGCAACGACAAACGCATCGTTCTTAGCCATACCCGTCTTTGGGAGCAGGCTATTGAAGAAGTGAAGCAAGCTGAATTTAAAGAAAAGAAAGCAGATGCTGAAGTAACCAAAAAGGCTGTTAAAAATCTACAAAGCAAAGTAGAAAAATCAACCTTAGGCGACCTGGGAGTATTGGCCGGATTAAAAGCTAAAATGGACAGTGCTGCTGCAGATGCATCCGCCGTTGATGAAGCGCCAAAATCTGAGTAAGCTGTATAAATTTTTATGATCAGATCCCATTGCGAAAGCAGTGGGATTTTTTTGTTACTGCATTTTCAACGATGGTTTTTATCCACGGTTAAAGTGCATACAAAAAATATTGTCCGGGCTAAGAAGCAATGGGCATCATGGTTGCGTCGCACTCTTGTACAGTATCGTTCTGTTGAACTTTTATTAAAGCGGGTATAGAAATATTTATCTTTCAATAGTTTTACAGGGTGCAAAGAGCCGTTTACTAAAAAACTAACTACCTTTAAACCATGAATAATTTTAATAAATATTTTAAATTGATGGCTTTGCTTTTGGGTGGGTTCATTGGTTTTTTAGGATTGATCATTGTAATTTTTTACATGCTTAAATTATTTTCGGTTACCCTGTTTTACATCCCCGGATTTGATCGTTTTTTTAATTTCGTTATTATTGTCATACCCTATATCATTTTCTTTTTTGGTTACTATTACCTTCATAAAAAAATCCCTTTATCCAAAAGTAAAACGGCTGCAATAATTGCAAAGGCTTTTCTTATCATTGGCAGTTTGCTTTGTGCCGCCACAATGGTATTGGCCACGCTTAAATTATTTGGCGTGCAAAAAACCTTCCTGCTAACATTTGACGAAAACTCTCAGTACGGCTGGATAGCCCAGATTGTGATCTTATTTTTTACAGCACTCATATTGGCCAGTGGCGATGCCAAAGAAAAAGACTGGATGGATAAGAAAGTGATGAGTGATGAGTGATGAGTGATGAGTGATAAGTTTTTTAGCGCTGGATTATTTTCAATTATTGGGTAGCTTTATCTGCGGTTGCCTTTGCTGCAAGGTAACCTGTTGTCCATGCGTTTTGAAAATTAAATCCTCCTGTTACTCCATCCGTGTTGGTTACTTCTCCGCAGAAAAAAAGATTGCGTGCAATTTTGCTTTCCATTGTGTTATAATCAATTTCACTTAATGCAACACCTCCGGCTGTTACAAATTCTTCTTTAAAAGTTGTTTTTCCGTTCACAAAAAATTCCTGCGCACATAAATTTTTAATTAGTTTATTTTGTTCTTTTGCCGGCAAATCAGCCCAGCGAATCTCTTCATTAATACCGGATTGTTGTAATAAATACTGCCATAACCTTTGTGGCAATGCAAAGGGATTACGATTGCTTATTTTTTGTGCGGCTATCTCAAAACGAACCTGCTGAAATTTATCTTTTAATGTTTGTTCATTGTATAACGAAACCCAATTGATGATGGCAGTACATTTATAATTATCATTGGCCAATTGCCTGGCACCCCAGGCAGATAATTTTAAAATTGCAGGCCCGCTCATTCCCCAATGAGTGATTAACAAAGAGCCTTGTTCAGTTAATTTGGTACCCGCTATTTTAACGGTTACATTTTCTACTGTAACCCCCATCAATGCCGTAATAGCATTACCGGGCATATTAAAAGTAAATAATGAGGGAACCGGTGCTTCGATAGTATGTCCGGTATTTTTTAACCACTCAAACTGTGTTGATTTAGGATATCCACCGCTGGCAATACAAATAAAATCAGCCTCCAAAATGCTTTCATTCGCAAACTGCAGTTGCCAGTAATCGCTGGTTTTGTTAATTGATTTTACTTCTTTGTTCATCGATATGTCAACACCATATTTATTTACTTCCTGCATTAAACAATCAATGATAGTTTGTGAAGAATTACTTGCGGGAAACATCCTTCCGTCTGCTTCTGTTTTTAATTCAACTCCTCTTTCTTTAAACCAGCTAATGGTATCAGTTGTAAAAAAATGCTGAAATGCTTTCTTTAAAAAACTGCCTCCCCGCGGATACTTTTTAATCATTTCAGTAATACTGTAACAGGCATGTGTAACATTGCAACGACCACCTCCACTCACTTTTACTTTGGTTAACAGCTTACTGGTTTTTTCTACAATCATTACTTCCAGCAATGGGTTCATCCTTGCCGCATTAACTGCACAAAAGAAACCTGCTGCTCCGCCGCCAATTACTATTAACCGCTTTTTTTTCATGAAGATATAGTTTGAATAAAACCGCTATTTTATCAATTAATTTTTGAGAAAAATATTTCTAATATTATAAGAGACAAAAATAACTTAGCCGAAAATAATCTGCAAGATATATTAAACCCGCTTCGATAAAAGACCATAAAAGGAATGCGGTACAAGAGGGCGATGCAACAATGATCACCATTGCCTTTTAGTCTGGACAAAAAATTGTTAAACAGGCATAGACGATATAAGAACGGTTGAATAGTCTGAACACAAATTAATATTTGCTTTTTCAGCAGCTTCAATTTCTGTAAACGAAGATAAAATATCAGCCTTTGCGCCTTTTTGAATAGAAACGTTGTGTTCATAATGTGCAGCAGGTTTACCGTCTTCGGTACGAATGGTCCACCCGTCCTTATCGTGGTATACATTTTTTGTTCCCATGTTGATCATGGGCTCAATTGCTATCACCATACCCTCTTTTAATTTTGCTCCGGTACCTCTTTTACCATAGTTAGGCACCTGAGGTTCTTCATGTAAATGGCGACCCAAGCCATGGCCTACCAAATCCCTTACTACACCATAGTTATGTTCCCGCTCGGTATAATGTTGTATTGCGTAGGCAATGTCTCCTATCCTGTTTCCCTGCGTAGCTTTTTCAATGCCTTTGTATAAAGATTCTTTTGTTACCCTTAACAATTGCTTTACTTCCTGCGGAATTTCACCTATTGCAAAAGTATATGCACTATCCCCATGAAACCCATTGATAAAAGTCCCTACATCTACAGAAACAATATCGCCTTCTTTTAAGGCAGTTTTTGTTGGAAACCCATGCACCACTGCATCATTCACCGACATGCAGCAGGCAAAGGGAAATGCCGGACTGCCATAGCCTTTAAAAGAAGGTGTAGCACCATTGTCCCTGATAAATTGTTCTGCTACCTGGTCAATCTCCCAGGTAGAAATTCCCGGACGAATAATTGCAGCAATTGTAGCAAGCGTTTTACTAACCAATAAACTGCTAATCCGCATCAGTTCAATTTCTGATTTTGTTTTATAATGAATCATAAAAAATATTGTTTAAAAAATAAACCCCGACAATGAGCGTCAGGGTTTAAAATTATAATTATGTTTACTCCCATTTAAACCGGGATGGGTTTGTGTGTATTAAATGCCACTCACAGCTGAAGCCTGCCTTCCCTGGATACGTCCCGAGCTCATTAAGCCATCGTACTGGCGCATTAATAACTGGGTTTCTACCTGCTGCAAAGTATCCAGGATTACCGCTACCATAATCAGTAACGAGGTACCTCCGTAAAAAGTTGCAAATGCCTGCTGAGTTTTAAACACCAATTGAAACAGACCTGGTAAAATACCCACAAAAGCCAATAACACGGCACCTGGTAATGTAATTCTATCCATGATGGTCCCGATATAATCTGCAGTTGGCTGACCTGGTTTTACACCCGGTATAAATCCGTTATTGCGTTTTAAATCTTCTGCCATTTGCTTCGGATTAAAGATCAATGCAGTATAAAGAAAAGTAAATGCAATTACACAAATTGAGTATACGATCATATACACCCAGTTGGTATGATCAGTAAAATATTTAGCCCAGCCTCCACCGGTAAATCCGGAAAAAATAGTTGGTAAAAATAAGATAGCCTGTGCAAAAATAATCGGCATAACACCCGAAGCATTTACCTTTAAAGGAAGAAAATTTCTAGCACCTCCAAACTGTCTGTTCCCTACAATTTGCTTTGCATAGTTCACCGGTACTTTCCTGGTACCCTGGATCAACAATATCAATCCCATAATGATAGCTACTAAAAATGCTATCTCAATTAAAAATATTAATAAGCCACCACCACCTCTGGTTGCCCTTGATGTCCACTCTTGAATAAATGCCTGCGGCAACCTGGCTAAGATACCCATCATAATAATGATTGAAGTACCATTTCCCAAACCTTTATCGGTAATTTTTTCACCCAACCACATTACAAATAAAGTACCAGTAGTTAAAAGTATAACAGTAGAAACTACAAAATAACTGGCATAGGACGGTAACAACGCTTCCGCATTGCCGGCACTTTTAAGATAACCTATATAAGCTGCTGCCTGAAAAGCAGTAACGATAACAGTCAGGTAACGAGTCCATTGATTTATTTTCTTTCTGCCGCTCTCTCCTTCCTTTTGCACTTTGGCCATCTGCGGCACCAGGATGGTGATTAACTGCATAAAAATGGAAGCCGAAATGTAAGGCATAATACCCAATGCAAAAATGGAAGCCTTCGAAAACGCTCCTCCCACAAATGCATCCAGCAACCCTAACATACCATTTTTAGTGCTGTTACTTAAATTAGCTAATTTGTTAGGATCAATACCAGGCAAGACAATAAACGAACCCAGACGATAAATAAATATCAGAAACAGGGTGAACATTATCTTATTCCGAAGCTCTTCAATGCTCCAGATATTTTTCAATGTTTGAATTGATTTCTTCACAGAATTAAATCGGTTTAAATGTTTTCGTACAACTAAAAATACGCTTTCAATTCCTGCACGTTTCGGCAAGCAGAGTGTCTGTAAATATCGTTAAATTATTTAACTATTTCAACAGTTCCACCGGCGGCTTCAATAGCAACTTTAGCTTTTTCGCTAATTGCATTTACTTTAAAAGAAAACTTTCCTTTTATTTCGCCTACACCTAAAATTTTAATATTATCATTTTGGCTTATTAAACCATTGATGTATAAATTTTGAGGCGTAAATTCTGTAATACTGTACTTTTCTGCGTAATGATCAATCTGTCCTAAATTGATTACTTTATATTCAATACGATTGATGTTTTTGAAACCACGTTTTGGAACACGGCGTTGAATGGGCATCTGACCGCCTTCAAAACCCATTTTACTTTTATAACCAGCACGGCTTTGTCCACCTTTATTACCTTTAGTAGAAGTACCACCTTTACCACTTGCTTCTCCACGACCTATGCGTTTTGCTTTATGTGTTGCTCCTTTAGCGGGTCTTAATGAATGTAATTCCATGTTAATTTTGATTTTGTACTTACGGGGTATCACCCCTCGCAATTAATTTAAAAATTTGACGACTTACTAATCAGAAAATACCCAACATTGAGCAATTAGCCAATTTGAACATTCTATGCTATTTCAACCACTTTAATAAGATGATTCACTTTACGAACCATACCTAAAATCTGTGGAGTAGCTTCTACTTCTACAGAAGCATTCATTTTTCTTAAACCCAACGCTACCATTGTTCTTTTCTGGCGTTCCGGTCTGTCTATTACGCTTTTTACCTGTGTTACTTTTATCTTTTTCATTATATTAAGTTGTGAGTTTTCGGTTACAAATTATAAGTATAAAATCTAGCTTAGCACTTACAATTTATTACTTTTAACTTCATTATCCGTTAAAAACTTTCTTTAAAGAAATACCTCTTATTTTTGCTACAGCAATGGGCTCACGTAAAGTAGCCAAAGCTTTAACAGTTGCTTTTACTACGTTAGTTGGGTTTGCAGAACCAAGACTCTTTGCCAACACGTCTGTAATACCAGCCGCTTCCAAAACAGCACGCATGCTACCTCCGGCGATTACACCGGTACCATGTGCGGCAGGCTTGATAAAAACCTTTGCAGCGCCTTCTTTGCTCAGTTGTTCGTGTGGTATTGTACCATGCATAACCGGAACTTTTATCAAATTCTTTTTTGCATCTTCAATCCCTTTTGTGATAGCTTCCTGTACTTCTTTTGCTTTACCTAAACCTTGACCTACAACACCTGCCCCATTGCCCACCACCACTAATGCAGAAAAACTAAAGGCACGGCCGCCTTTGGTAGTTTTTACCACCCGGTTGATAGAAACAACTTTTTCTTTCAACTCAAGATCACCGGCTTTTACTCTGTTATCGTTTGCTTTTAACATGTATAGTTCTTATTAGAAAATTTATAATTAAAATTGTAAACCACCTTCTCTTGCACCTTCCGCAACTGCTTTTACACGGCCATGGTAAATATATCCACCACGATCAAAAACTACTGTAGTAAGACCCAGTTCAGTAGCTTTCCTGGCGATAGCATTACCAACTAGTTTGCTCTTTTCTGTTTTATTAAGCTTTTGTGCTTTAATGTCCTTGTCCAGTGATGAAACCGACGCAATGGTTGAACCATTTTCATCATTAATTAGCTGTGCATAAATATCAGCATTGCTTCTGAAAACACTTAACCTTGGTCTTACAGCAACACCATTTATTTTTTTACGGATGCGAAACTTAATCTTTTCCCTTGCACTTGATTTATTATTCATGATCTTTTATTTTTCTCCCCGATACTGCCGGAGCATTTTATTTAAAATTTGTACTGTAATTTGAAACTCCCTTTCGGGTTTGAGCCATTTTCCACCTGGCACATTCTCAAATTTTAATATTAATTATTTACCAGCGGATTTACCAGCTTTTCTCCTCAATACTTCTCCTTTAAATTTAACACCCTTTCCTTTGTATGGTTCCGGCTTGCGTAATCCGCGTATTTTAGCACATACCTGACCTATCAATTGTTTGTCCACACCTTCCAAAGTAATGATTGGATTTTGTCCTTTTTCCTGCGAAGTAACCACCTTTAATTCTTTAGGTATTTCAAAAATAATATTATGAGAATAACCCAAAGCAAGATCTAAAATATTTCCTGTACTTGCAGCTTTAAAACCTACACCTACTAATTCAAGTTGCTTTACATATCCATCCGTAACTCCCTTCACCATATTATTTACCAATGAACGGTATAAACCATGCATTGCTTTATGACGTATCTGGTCAGTTGGACGAACCAATTCCAGAGAACCATCTTTCACTTCCATTTTGATATCTCTGTCAACTACCTGCTTTAATTCTCCTTTTGGACCTTTAACAGTAACCACATTATCGGCACCAATTGTAATAGTAACCCCTGCAGGGAACTCAACTGGCTTTTTTCCTATTCTAGACATAGTCGGTTTTAATTTTATTGTTATCAGGTCAGTTTGTGTTCAGCCACGACTTAGGCTTAATTGTCAAACCTTTAAAATTATTTATAAATTAGCCAATCGCTAATCATCTCATTCGCTATTAGTAAATATTGCATAAAACTTCGCCGCCTACATTCTGCGCCTTTGCTTCTTTATCTGTCATTACTCCTTTTGAAGTAGAAACGATTGCAATACCTAAACCATTCTTTACTCTTTTAAATTCATCTGGTTTTGCATAAGTGCGCAATCCCGGACGTGATACTCTTTCCAAACTTTGAATTACCGGTAATTTGGTAGCTGCATCATATTTTAAGGCTATTTTAATTACACCTTGCTTATTATCATCTTCAAATTTGTACTTTAAAATGTATCCCTTATCGTACAAAATTTCTGTCATGCGTTTTTTTAGGTTAGACGCAGGAATCTCAACAATACGATGATTGGCCATTTGGGCGTTACGAATTCTTGTAAGAAAATCTGCTATCGGATCAGTTACCATTGTTATTTCAATTAGTTATTTAAATAAATTATTTCAATGCGATATCCAGGCTAGTTGTTACTTTTCCGCTGTTAACTTATAACAATGGTCCTTATCCCAACTAATATCTTTATACTTTTTACTTTAGATTACCAGCTTGCCTTGGTAACACCAGGTATTTTTCCAGCCAATGCCATATCGCGAAACATATTCCTTGAAAGGGCAAAATGCCTCATATATCCTCTTGGGCGTCCTGTTAACTGGCACCGATTTCTTAAACGTACAGGAGATGCGTTCTTTGGTAAAAGATCCAAAGCTTTATAATCGCCGGCAGCTTTTAATGTTGCTCTTTTTTCAGCAAATTTTGCGCTCATTACTTCACGCTTTCTTTGCCTGGCTTCAATTGATTTTTTTGCCATGTTCTGTTATTGTTTAATTATTTTTTTACATTTTTAAAAGGCATACCTAATTCTTTCAACAGTTCAAATGCTTCTTCATTTGTAGATGCTGTTGTAACGAAAGTAATATCCATTCCGGTAATTTTATTTACCTTATCGATATCAATTTCAGGAAAAATAATTTGCTCTGTAATACCCAAAGTATAATTACCGCGGCCATCAAATGATTTATCATTGATACCTTTGAAATCACGTACACGAGGTAAAGAAACAGATACAAACCTGTCGAGAAATTCAAACATCTTAACTCCACGAAGTGTAACCCTTGCACCAATCGGCATAGCTTTACGCAACTTAAAATTAGAGATATCTTTCTTACTCATAGTAGCAACTGCTTTTTGACCAGTTATAGTTGATAACTCTTCAACAGCAATATCTACTAATTTCTTATCTGCAACAGCTCCATTCACTCCACGATTTAAACAAATCTTGGAAAGCTTTGGGGCCTGCATGATGGTTTTATAACCAAATTTTTTCATTAAAGCAGGTACAACTTCTTTAGTGTACTTATCTGCTAATCTTGGAGTGTAAGTTGTTGTGCTCATTATTTTATAGCCTCCCCTGATTTTTTAGATATTCTGATTAATTTACCGTTTTCCCTGGTACGTTTAACTTTTGTAGGGCCACCTGTTTTAGCATCCCACAACATTACATTACTAATGTTGATTGGTGCTTCGATTTTTACAATACCACCCTTGGTATTTTGTGAAGTGGGTTTAGTATGTTTAGTAACGATGTTTACACCTTCAACTAAAACACGACCTTTTTCTAAAATAACTTCCAACACTTTACGTGGCTTTTTCAGGTCCTTGTCTTCACCGGTAATAACTACAACGCTATCGCCTTTTTTAATGCTAAACTTGGGTTTAAATCTTGTACTCATGTTAATTTAATTTGTTAATTTGATAATGTGCTAATCTATTCAAATTAAGGCTTGTTTTATTCTATACGTTTATGTAAACTGATACTAAAAGCTAACTATCTAATCAGCACATCAGCTAATTTATGTTACAATACTTCCGGCGCTAGCGATATAATTTTCATGTATCCCTTATCTCTTAATTCACGAGCCACCGGCCCAAAAATACGGGTACCTCTTGGTTCATCTGCATTGTTCAGCAATACGACTGCGTTATCATCAAAGCGAATGTAAGAACCATCCTTGCGACGCAATTTATTTACAGTTCTTACTATCACAGCCTTGCTCACCGTACCTTTTTTTATACCACCGTTTGGAGTTGCATCCTTTACGGTAACAACTATTTTATCACCTATTTTAGCGTAGTCTTGTCCCGAGTTGCCCAAAACACGTATACACAAAACCTGTTTGGCACCACTGTTATCGGCTACGTTCAATCTGCTTTCTTGCTGAATCATTTTAATTTACTTTATACTTGCCCTGTTTTAGAGGATAAGCAATTAAAAACATTTTATAAAAAGATGTCACCAATTGCGTGACAGCGTATAATACTATTTTACTTTTTCAACTATTTCAACCAGTCTCCAGCGTTTCGTTTTGCTGATAGGACGCGTTTCCATAATCCGTACAGTATCACCGATACTGCATTCATTCTTTTCGTCGTGTGCATGAAATTTGGTAGATTTTTTTACAAACTTACCATAAAGCGGATGCTTTACTTTTCTTTCTACCTTAACCACAATGGATTTATCCATTTTGTTGCTGGAAACAACTCCAACCCTTATTTTACGTAAGTTTCTTTCTATCGTTGTTACTACTGCGCTCATTGGTTGCAAAATTTATGGTTTAATTTAAACCGAGTTCTATCTTTCTTAATGCTGTTTTTAAACGGGCTAAATCCCTGCGCAATAAACGCATACTAACCGGATTCTCTAATGGAGAAATACTGTGAGCAAAAGATACTTTCTTCAAACGTAATTCGTCTTCAGCGATCTTGGCTTTTAAGTCTTCCAGACCTAATCCCTTAATGCTCGTTAAAAAATCTGCTTTATTTGACATTATATTCTAATTTGGAAATTTGAAAATTCAAAAATTTAAAAACTGCAGTACGCAATTGCATTTACACATTTTCGCATTTTCTTATTTGCTAATTACTTCAGCTGCGTAATCCCTGCGAACAACAAATTTTACTGCAATGGGTAATTTTTGTGCTGCCAGTTCAAAGGCTTCTTTTGCTACCTGTAATGGAACACCGTCTGCTTCAAACAAAATACGTCCGGGTTCAACTACTGCAGCCCAATATTCAGGGTTACCTTTACCTTTACCCATCCTTACCTCGGCTGGCTTTTTAGTAATTGGTTTATCCGGAAAAATTCTAATCCAAACATTTCCTTCCCTTTTCATGTGACGGGTTAAGGCCTGACGGGCACTTTCAATTTGCCTGTTAGTTAACCAAATTGGTTCCAGTGCTTTTAAAGCAAACGATCCGAAAGCGATGGTAGTGCCTCTTTTAGCAGTTTCCCTGATCCGACCTTTCTGCGCCTTTCTATGTTTTGCTCTTTTTGGTTGTAACATTTTAATTCAATTTGCTAATTCGATAATGTGCTTATTTGCTGCTAACAAACTCAACACTTTTACTATTTTTAACACTGTCTTAATTAGCATATCAGCTAACCAGCACATTGGTTTTTATCTTCTTCCACCCTGTTGTCCACCGGTGCGGTTTCCACCACCTTGTCCCTGGCCACCGCCACCTCTTCTGTCTCCACCTTGTCCGCCGCCTCTTCTATCTCTGTCACCACCGCCTCTTCTGTCATCAAAACCACCACGGTTTTCAAAACCACCTCTAGAATCACCTTCTTTACCACCACCCGCTAAAATATTAGGATTCAGATCTCTTTTCGCCAAAACTTCCCCTTTGCAAATCCACACTTTAATACCAATCTTTCCGTAAACAGTCTGAGCAAATACGCTTGCGTAATCAATGTCCATGCGCAGTGTATGTAATGGTGTCCTGCCTTGTTTAATTTCTTCACTACGGGCAATTTCAGCACCACCCAAACGACCACCGCACCTTACCTTAATTCCTTCAGCCCCCATTCTCAATGCAGATGCAATTGCCATTTTAACAGCACGCTTAAAATTTATCCTTCCTTCTAACTGGCGGGCGATTGTATCAGCTACAATTTGTGCATCCAGTTCAGGACGGCGAATTTCCAATATGTTTATCTGTACATCCTCTTTACCTGTCAATTTCTTCAATTCTTCTTTGATCCTGTCAACCTCACCACCACCTTTACCAATGATGATACCAGGCTTGGACGTATGTATGGTAACGATCAGTTTGTTAAGTGTACGCTCAATAACTATCTTGGATATACCACCTTTGTTGATACGGGCATTCAGGTAAGTTCTGATCTTATGATCTTCAATTAACTTGTTACCAAAATCTTTTTTATGTGCGTACCAATTACTGTCCCATCCACGGATGATTCCTAGTCTGATACCAATCGGATTTGTTTTCTGACCCATATTGTTGGTTAATTCGTTTTAATTAATTTATTAACTTTTGCTATCTACTATTAAAGTTACATGGTTACTGCGCTTGCGCACTTTATATCCACGTCCCTGTGGTGCCGGGCGCATCCGCTTAATAACTCTTCCGCCGTCAACCATTACAGTTTTTACTACCAGTTTAGCATCTTCTACCTTTACATCTGTATTTTTTTGCTCCCAGTTATTGATAGCACTTTTTAATAACTTATATAAAGGAACAGCTGGATGTTTAGTGTTAAATTGTAAAACACCTAAAGCCTTTTCTACTTCCATTCCACGTATCAAATCAACCAGTAAACGCATTTTACGCGGTGAAGTTGGATAATTGTTAAGTTTAGCTACTGCTTCCATTTTTATTTAGTTTCAAGTTTTTATTTTCTGTTCATCCGAACAATAAATTCTAAACTTTTTTATTACATTTTTTTACTTGAGTGACCCCTAAAATTTCTTGTCGGTGCAAATTCACCTAATTTATGACCAACCATAAATTCTGTAACATAAACAGGAATAAACTTATTTCCATTATGCACTGCTAACGTGTGACCAACAAAATCAGGACTGATTGTAGAACGACGTGACCATGTTTTAATAACACCTTTCTTATTTTTACCTTCATTTATCGCCAAAACCTTTTCTTCCAGGTTAGCATCAATATAAGGACCTTTTTTAACCGAACGTGGCATAGTATTGTATTTTTTGTTGATTTTTCCGGTTCAATACCAGAATATTTTAACATGAATAAT
>NZ_JACMOO010000408.1 GCF_014377975.1 Ferruginibacter sp. | reverse complement strand
TGGGCTAATTTAAAAAACATTTATTATTCCAATACAGAAAAGGATGCCTTGCAATATGGATTTGTAGATAAAGAAATATTAGAAGAGTTAAAAAAGCCTACTGCCAAAAGGAAAATAAAAAGTACACGGATTACCAACCCCAATGCACTGAAGGTTTTTGATAAAGCGTTAAAAACACATTTATAGTATAAATTTATGAGTCAGGTCTTACAAGAGTAATATTTTTAAATTCAGTATAAAATAAGCTTCACTTTATGCGTTTAAGAACATTTGAATCATTCTGGCTTTTAAAGAATGGACTTCTTTACAGTTATCCCTCACTTCAAAAAAATATAGAGACAGAGATATTGGTAATTGGTGGCGGCATTACCGGCGCACTCACCAGCCATACATTAATGGAAAAAGGTTATAGGGTATTGTTGATTGATAAAAGGGATATTGCCCAGGGAAGTTCTTCAGCCACTACCAGTATGCTTCAATACGAAATTGATGTGCCATTGCACCAATTGGCAGAAATGATTGGCGAAGATGCTGCTGCTGCATGTTACAAAGCAGGTATTAAAGCCATCAAAAAACTTTCAGGAATTATCACCAACTTAAAAATAGATTGCGGTTTTGAAAATAAAAAATCATTGTATGTAGCACATAGTAAAGATTCTGCAACGGATCTGGAAAAGGAATTCTTAATACGGGATAAATATGAATTGGGTGTTAAATGGTTAACTGCTGAGGTAGTAAAAAAACAATATGGGCTTGAATGCTATGGAGCTATACTTTCCGACACTGCTGCAAGTGTAGATGCTTATAAACTTGCACACGAGTTGATACAGTTAAATGTAAAAAGGGGAATGCTGGTGTTCGACCAAACAGAAGTTGAGAAATTTAATCTTACTGGTGACCAAACTTTTGTTGTTACTAAAACGGGTTGTACTATTAAATGTAAAAAAGTGATTTTTTGTAGCGGCTTTGAAACTATAAAACTATTAAAAGAAAAAATAGCTAAACTCTTTTATACTTATGCCTGCGTAAGTGAACAGGATATAAAGCTGTCTGCTACACTGCATAACACACTTGTTTGGGATACTGCTGACCCCTATTTGTATATGCGAACAACAGATGATGGAAGACTGCTGGTTGGTGGAGAAGATTCCTCTGTTAACTTTTCCATTTTCCAGCAAACAATCAAAGAGCATAAATCAGATAACCTTCAAAAAAGATTAAAAGAAATACTACCGGATGTAACGTTTAATGAAGATTTTAGTTGGGCAGGTACTTTTGGATCTACTAAAGATGGCTTACCTTATATAGGTCAATCACCAGAATATGAAAACGCTTTGTTTGTACTTGGCTTTGGTGGAAATGGTATTACATTTTCAATTCAGGCAATGGATATTATTCCTGATTTATTGGAAGGGAAATTTAATGAACTATCTCAATATTATCGCTTTGGCAGATAAATGCAACTATCATCCTAATTTTAGATTCCTTTTAGGTTTATAACTCTCACTGAAATATTTTTTCTTCATTAATTCACCCACAAAGTTCGCCATTTGTCTCTGTGGCGGCAATGAACTGTCCGGCATAAACACAAACCCACGTCACAAGGCAATCATTTATTCCGTTGCTTCCTTGCCTTGGTCGACAAAAGGCGGTAGAGGTTTCATAATTAATTTTTTAAACAATTAAAACATTAAGTTATGGAACAGTTAGCAATGAAATTTCCAGAATGGACAAGAGTGGCAGAAGTAGAATTGGTGTATAAAACTAAAGTAAAGGCTTCTGAACGGCCAAAGATTAACAGCGTTAAAGATTGTTATAAACTGCTAAAAGAATTATGGAATGAAAACACCATTGAGATGCAGGAAGAATTTAAAGTACTTTTATTGAACAGAGGTAACAAAGTAATTGGTATTTATGAAGCTTCTGCAGGCGGTATTACCGGAACAGTAGCCGACCCAAGATTGATACTTGCCGCTGCCATTAAATCACTTTCTGTAAGTATTATTTTATCTCACAATCATCCCAGCGGAAATTTAAAACCAAGCCGGGCAGATGAGGAACTAACACAAAAGATAAAAGTAGCCGCAAGTTACCATGACATCAAGGTAATTGACCACATTATTATTACCAGCGAAGGCTATTACAGCTTTGCTGATGAAGGGGTGCTGTAGCCCCTTTTTTTAAGCAGCCAAACTGCTGCAAGTCGCTGAAATTGGCATGTATAAGCTATATTTACTCTAACTCCTTTAGTAACCGCCATAAACCAATAACTAACTCCGGGAGAACAATACATGAAACTGGAATTAATCAAGCCCATTAAAGCCCTTAATAAAGCCTACCTGAAAGAAAAGGTTAGCCGCAATCACATTGAGCTATTTAAGAAGAACCTGCAACAATTACTTAGCCGTATCAACGAACAGGAAAGTGAAGAACACCTGAAAAATGTAATAGCTGACTTTTTAAAAGATACCTGGTACAAAGACCAGTTTGAAATAAATACCAAAGACAGAAATGATTTGGTGATACATACCGGTAAAACAACCAAAGATGCTGTAGGTGTTATCCTTGAAGTAAAAAAACCTTCTAATAAGGCAGAGATGATGACAGCAGCCAAGCCGAATACAAAGGCTTTACAGGAACTCATTTTATATTATTTACGGGAAAGATTTGACCACAACAACACTGATATAAAATACCTGGTTGTTACCAATATTTACGAGTGGTTTGTAATAGATGAAGTTTGGTTTGAAAAGAATGTTTTTAGAAACAGCAAACTAAAAAAAGATTATGAGAATTGGAAACT
>NZ_JACMOO010000407.1 GCF_014377975.1 Ferruginibacter sp. | reverse complement strand
TTCCCGCCGCCTTTTAAATACCTGCCCACAGGCAAGATCCTACCGATATTAAAATTTTACAAAAATTACAAAAAGCTCATCATATTAGCAGGAATAAGTCTGGTAAATAATGATTTATATGGTAAACTTGACTTTAAATTATTTTAAGACAATTTCGGGTTTTCCATCCCACCTCTTAAGTCTAATTTGCCGGGTATTAAATTTACAGTTTCATTAACTTTGAGATATTGCCAAATAATAACAGATGAAGTGGATAACACGTGAAAAACCGAAAATTGACCGTATTGCCTGTCCGTGGCTAATCAAAAGGTTTATTGATACCGAAGCTGAAATTATCTACATGCCTTTCGATGAGGTATTGACTAAAGCAAAAGAATTAAATGCCATTCCTTTCGACCTGCCAAATGTAGAATACAGTCATTATAAAGATCAGTGTACCTTTGATTATTTTTTAAAGAAGCATCAATTAAATGATGCCGCACTAAACAGGATGGCAGCGATTATCCGTGGTGCAGATACTGACCGTCACGATTTTGCTCCGCAGGCTTCGGGTCTGTCGGCGATCTTTCTTGGCTTATCGCAAAACATCAAAGATGACCATCAATTGCTGGATTTGGGTATGATATTATATGATGGGCTTTACACTTGGGCAAAATACATGCACCAACAAAAACATACACAGTCACCGGCAGAACAATTACTATTAGAAGTTTATCATAAATATCTGAAACAGGGCAACACAAAGAAAGCCCCGGAATGGACAATTGAACTTAAAGAAATGATACAGGATCAATTGGATACGAACATGACATTAAGCCTGCAGCAGGTATCAAATGAACTTGAAATCAACCCCAGTTACCTCTCAAGAGAGTTTTCTAAATATTTTGAGAATCTTTCCTTCGGTGAATATATCCGCAAGATGCGTATTGAGAAAGCCATTTCACTAATGGAAACAACCCAATACTCGTTAACAGAGATTGCTTACCTGACAGGCTTTTCGGACCAAAGCCATTTCACCCGGATATTTAAAAAACAAATGGGACAACTTCCCACAATCTATAAAAAAAGCATCCTGAAAAGTAAAAAGAATACCAATAGTTAAATCTATACTATTTCCGGCATTACAGTTGGGTTAATATTGCTTCACATCAGCATCAATATGGAAAAACAAAAATTCAGTCGCCGGCAAGCCTTACAGGCTTCCGCTGTATTAGGAACAGCTCTGCTGTTTCCCATGAACAAATTACAGGCTATTCCAATGCATGTAGGAAAAACACCTCCCTTAAGTGCTGAAGAAATGGCTGCCATTGACAGGGCTTTAGGTAAAAAAGGTAGTTATAAAGAAGACGAAGCCGTTTATACCACCTCATTACCACGTAACGACCTAAAAATGAAGATTAAGAATGAACCTGTTCCTATCCCTTTTGGCTTTGGAGGTTGGGTATCCTTCAAAAAAACAGTGGATGGTAAATCTGCAATGGTGATGAGCGATACGGTATTACAAATGGAAGAGGTAAATCCTTTAATCTCTGCGGCTCAGGCGAACGGTTTGGAAATAGCCGCTATCCACAACCATTTTTTTTACGAAGAACCACGTATTTTTTATATGCATATTCATGGGATGGGCAGCGTAGCTGAATTGGCTAAAAAATATGCGGATACGATTAGGGACAGCAAACTTTTCCCGGCCAACCAACCGCCGCCAGCTGCACCACCTGTGTTAACAGGTAAAGAAAATTTTAATTTGCCTGCACTGGATGCGATTGTTAAATATACCGGTACTGTAAACGGACCGACCTATAAATATACAATTGGCAGGAACGATCTGAAAATTATGGCTATGGGTGTTGAAATGACTACCAATATCGGCTTAAACAGCTGGGCCTCATTTGCAGGTATACAGAGTGATGCCCACATCGCAGGTGATATTGCAATGCTCCAAAGTGAGGTAAACGTTGTAATAAAAACCTTGCGGAAACATAACCTGGAGGTGGTAGCGGTGCATAATCATATGCTGGGTGATGATCCACATATGATATTCCTGCATTACTATGGTCGTGGGAACGCAGCTGTTCTTGCCCAGGGATTTAGGGCAGCACTGGATGAATTAGGTAAAATGAAGGTAAAATCTGCGGGTGGAATGAAGATGTAATTACTAATAATCATTTTATATAGTATGAAATGAGTGTTTTTCAACTGAGCAAAATATGATATCATAAAATTAGATATGGATGAACAATTAAGCAAATCAAAACCAATTTATTCTTTATTTGATCTTACTAAATACTTCTTAAAGTTGGGAACATGGGGCTTTGGCGGACCGGTAGCTTTGGTGGGATACATGCACCGGGATCTGGTTGAAAATAAAGGCTGGTTAAAAGAAGAAGAATACAAGGAAGGTTTGGCATTAGCTCAACTTGCTCCTGGTCCTTTAGCTGCACAGTTGGGTATTTATATTGGTTTTGTTCATTACGGGCTGATCGGCGCCACATTTGCCGGACTTGCCTTTGTTGTTCCCTCTTTTATCATGGTTGTTTTACTGGGTATGGCTTATCAGTTATATGGGGGACTGGCCTGGATGCAGGCAGTATTTTACAGTGTGGGAGCCGCGGTTATAGGTATTATTGCCATGAGTGCCTATAAGCTGACGGTTAAATCTATCAGTAAGTTTGAGATAGCCGCCATCAAATCCAACTGGTTATTATGGGTATTTTATATCGTGGGGATTATTATTACGGTCATCACCGAAAGGGAAGAAATACTATTGTTTTTGACTTGCGGTATTTTATACATGCTTGTGAAAGCAATGCCGCAATGGATCAGAAAACCCACCATATTGCCTGCCGCTATTTTAATCAGTACAGAATTCTGGAAATACGATGGTAAAACCCTGGAGGAAATCGCATGGTTCTTTACTAAAGCCGGAGCATTCGTATTTGGCAGTGGTTTGGCTATAGTGCCCTTTCTGCATGGAGGTGTTGTAACAGAATTTGGCTGGCTAAATGAAAAGCAATTTGTGGATGCTGTTGCTGTTGCTATGATTACACCGGGACCGGTGGTAATTACAGTAGGATTTATTGG
>NZ_JACMOO010000406.1 GCF_014377975.1 Ferruginibacter sp. | reverse complement strand
GCCAAAGCAGCTTTCCATCAATTGAAATGGAACAAGGCCCGTATAGAATGTATTGGTACAAACATACGTACCTGGCTAAACGATATACCTGCCGCCCATTTGGTAGATGCCATGACGATGAAAGGTTTTATTGCCCTGCAGGTGCATGCCATTAATAATAAAGCAGACGAGGGAAGAACAATTCACTGGCGTAATTTGCGTATACAAACCACCTATTTAAAACCTGCTGCATACAACAATATTTTTGTTGTAAACCTTATTCCCAATACTATTTCGGATGCCGAAAAAAGAAACGGAGTCAGCCTGCTGTGGGACGGTAAAACTACCAATGGCTGGCGGGGTGCTTACAAAGAAAAGTTTCCGCAAAAAGGGTGGGAGATAAAGGACAGTATTTTAAGTGTACTGCCTTCTGCCGGGGCAGAGGCTGCCAATGGCGGTGATATTGTTACCAATAAGCAGTACACTGCGTTTATTTGCCAGTTCGATTTTAAATTAACCGAAGGGGCCAACAGCGGTGTAAAGTATTTTGTTACAGAAAATGAAAATACGGAGGGCTCAGCCATCGGGCTGGAGTACCAGATACTGGATGATGCCAGACACCCGGATGCAAAACTGGGCGTGGTAGGAAATCGTACACTGGCTTCACTATATGATCTGATTCCTTCACTTCGGGAACCAAGGGCAAGAAGGCCCATTGGAGAGTGGAACAGGGGGATGATTGTTGTATATCCCGATAACCGGGTAGAGCATTGGCTTAACGGATGGAAAGTGCTGGAATACCAGCGGGGCGCTCCTTATTTTTTGGCGCTGGTGGCAAGAAGTAAATTTGAAAAATGGCCCAATTTCGGGATGGCATTGCAAGGCCATATTTTATTGCAGGATCATGGCAACGCCGTTTCTTTCAGAAGCATAAAAATACAGGAGCTGAAGTAAATCTTTTTGGTGATGTGTTTTAAGGGATGAATTATTACCCTGGTTTTTCAATTTACCTAAATCTGCTTTCGGTCACTTTACAGGCAATATATCATTGCGTACAGGTTAAATTCACCAACCACACTTATAACTGTTTAATTGTAACTGAAAAAAATGGAGCTGTTTGAAAATTTTATAGCATACAATAAAAAAGAAAATCTTTTTCAATCAAAAGATAAATTGCTGCTGGCGGTGAGCGGCGGTGTGGATTCTGTTGTGTTATGTGCGTTGTGTAAACAGGCAGGGTACGATTTTGCCATTGCGCATTGCAATTTTAAGTTAAGAGAAGCAGCAAGCGACCGTGATGCGGAATTTGTGCAACAGTTGGCGGAAACCTATTGCGTATCTTTTTACATAAAAATTTTTGACACCATTTCTATTGCTACAGACACAAAAAAATCAATTGAAGAAACTGCCAGGGATCTGCGCTACCAATGGTTTGAAACACTTTGTGTTGAAAATAAATATGATCATATTGTAACCGCACATCATGCTGATGACAATATTGAAACCGTTGTGATGAATTTTTTCAGAGGCACCGGTATAAAAGGCTTACGCGGAATCTTACCAAAACAAAATAAAATTGTAAGGCCATTATTATTTGCCCGTAGGATGGAACTGGAAACGTTTACAGCAATACATCAACTTGCTTTTGTAACAGACTATACCAATGCAGAAAATGAATATACCCGTAATTATTTTCGCAATGAAATTTTGCCCATGGTAAGCCGGCAATTTCCAGAGGCTAAAGAAAACATTCTTAAAAATATTCAACGATTGAACGAAGTAGAAATTTTATACCGCTGTTCAGTTGATATGAACATAAAAAAACTGGTGGAAATAAAAGGCAATGAAGCACACATGTCTGTTTTAAAATTATTGAAAACAGTGCCCCTTACAACCGTGATGTATGAGATCATTAAAGACTATGGATTTACAGCTCATCAAACGGATGAATCCATCGCATTGCTGCAAAGTGAGACCGGAAAATACATTCAATCTGCCACACACCGTATTTTTAAAAACCGGCACTGGCTTATCATAGCGCCCTTACAAAGCGAAGCCGGGCAACATATTTTAATTGAAGAAAATAATAAAAAAGTCATCTTTGAAGCGGGCGAATTGCAAATAGAAAAATTAGAAGTTGCCAAAGTACAGCTTACTTCAGATATTTTAACTGCCCTGCTGGATGCGGATGAAATCAGTTTTCCCTTACTGCTGCGCAAATGGAAACAAGGTGATTATTTTTATCCGCTGGGAATGAAAAAGAAAAAGAAACTCAACCGCTTTTTAACAGATCAGAAACTATCCCTTACCCAAAAAGAAAACACCTGGGTAATTGAAATGAATAAAAAAATTATCTGGGTAACAGGCAAAAGAATTGATGACCGGTTTAAAATTTCTCCCGCAACAAAAAAGATTTTAAAATTTACTTATCTGCCAAAATGAGGATGGGATAATTCTGTAAAAATATCAGGAAACATTTGTGGAGCCATTAATGCAATTAACAAAATGGTGAATACAAGACCAAACAGCGATCCCCATAAATGTGCATCGTGATTGATATGACCAACGTTCTTCTTAGACATGTACACGCAGTATCCAAGATAAAGAAAGGCAAAAACAATAAATGGCATTGGTATAAAATAAATAAGAATGGTTCCCCAGGGCTGAAACAAGATGCAGGCAAAAATTACTGCCGATACAGCACCGGATGCGCCCAGCGACTTATAAGAAGGATCGTCCTGGTTTTTTAAATAACTTGGAATGTCTGATATAATGATGCCTAAAAAGTATAGCACCAGATATGAAATATTTCCCCCTAAGCCGTATTGCGAAAAATAGAACTCGATAGCGGTTCCAAAAAAATAGAAGCTGAACATATTAAAAATCAGGTGAATGTAATCTGCATGAATAAAACCGGAGGAAATAAACCGATAATACTGACCATTTCTTTTAATACCATAAGGCCACATCATAGCTTTGTCCAAAAAACTGGCATTGGAAAAACCAATTAGTGATATAATTACATTGATGGCAATCAGACTAAATGTAATAGGGGCGGTTGAAAAATTCATTTTTATTAATTGAGCTTCAAAACTATTGTATTATTTCAACTATGGTGGTATTTTTCATTCCGATTTATGCTGCAGGCCCTGTAAACCTGTTCGGCCAAAATAAGTCTCACCAACTGGTGTGGAAAAACCAGGGGTGATAAACACCATTTATAATTCGCCCGTTGCATCAGTTCTTCACTAACCCCATAAGCGCCGCCAATTAAAAAGATGATATTTTTTGCGCTTTCATTTCCCCTAAGTTGAATAAATGCAGCAACATCTTCACTGGTAAGTTGTTTGCCTCTTTCATCCAGCAACACCAGGTAATCTTCCTTTTGCAGGAGTTGTAAGATAATTTCCCCTTCTTTTTTTTTAAGACCGGCTTCACTTAAAGTGGCGGCATTTTTTGGCGTTGCGATAATGTTCCATTCAACCGGATAGTAATTGGCAACGCGTTTCGTAAACATTTCGATACCTGCTTTTACATAGGGTTCATGAGCTTTTCCGATTGTCCAGAATTGAAGTTTCATTTTATTATTTACAGCAAAAATGCACAAAGAGTTGGGATGAATAAAATAAATCTCTATTTTTGCCATCCGGCAGTAAAAAAGTCACTTGTGATTTACAGCCAAATGGCTCTGTAGCTCAATTGAATAGAGCATCTCACTACGGATGAGAAGGTTTCAGGTTTGAATCCTGACAGGGTCACATAGCAGCCCCGCTTTTTAAGCGGGGTTTTTATTTATACTTTATTCCAATAATTGCATAAATTACTTATAGTCAATTAAATACACTTAAAATTTAAATTAATTATCTGTTCAGCATTGGCAATTATTTCAGCTTTTCAGAAATTATTTATTTCTCAGTAATTAATTATTTAAAAATTTTCAAACAATTTTCAAACAAATAAATACCAAAAATCTTGTTTGATAATTTTTATGCGTAAGTCAAAGAGCTTATTCTTAGTAAAGTTAAAAATAATTATCCTAAATATTATTGACGCATATCAAATAAAAAACCCGGCATTTAACTGCCAGGTTCCTAAATATTTAAGTTTTGTCTTTACAATATTTCATTGTTTAAATGTTGCAACCTTGAACCTAACTTAACTTGCTTCATCTTGGTCTTTTTTATATAATCTAACACTTCTGATTTCATAAAATAAACTCGTCCCCTTTGCTTGTGTGAAGGTAAACCCCGCTTCATCCAATCTGTAAGCGTTACCAACGATACTCTTAAAAATGCTGCTATTTCTGTGCGATTTAAAAGATTACCATCATCTTTAATATTTGATATTCCAACTGAATTAACCTTTAGGCTTTCTTCTACAGCTTCTTTTATCCACTTTTTAAAATCTTTTTCATTTGGAATAAACAATGTTTCCATAAAACTAAATTTTGTTATTATTATTAAAGTCCTCTTAAATGGTACACACTTAGCATAAACTTACTGGAGGATGGCACATAGTTAATGTACATAAAATCATGCAGGTCATTAAGGCACTTATAAAAAGTAAACCGGGAACTGATTTT
>NZ_JACMOO010000405.1 GCF_014377975.1 Ferruginibacter sp. | reverse complement strand
TAGATAAGGAAGTTACAAAACAAAATATAAATAAATGGGCGAATCAAATTGAGGGTGCCGGTATAAATGATGTAGTAATTATTTATTTTGCGGGGCATGGATTGCTGGATGTAAAAAATAATTTTTATTTCGCCTTACATGATATGGATTTTCTGAAGCCTGAAAAAAACGGGCTGTCTTATGAAACCATTTTAGACCTGATTGACAAAAGCCCATCACGCAAGAAAATTTTATTACTTGATGCCTGCCATAGTGGTGCATTTGACCGGTCGGAACCAAACCAGCCGGTAAACTCCGGTACCGCCGGAGTTAGCACGATTGTAAATAACGAAAAACGGGGAGTTAAAATAAATAATAGTAAAAAGAACGGCCTTTCAGAGTCGCAGGCTTTTATTTTAATGAACCAGCTTTTTACCGATTTTTCTGGCGACATTGGCATTGATGTAATTGCAGCTTCGCTTGGCAATAGTTATGCCCTTGAAATGCAAACTTTAAAGAACGGATTATTTACCTATGCAATGATAAGGGCAGTGGCATTAAGCATGGCGGCATTAAACGGAAACGAAACGGAAAATATTACCATGGCCCAAATAAAAGAATATGTTGAAAAAGAAGTTAAACGGCTAAGTGATGGTGCCCAGGTTCCAAGTATCCGGTCAAACAATGTTCAAAGCAATTTTATAAACTTTTTTCATTCGTGGAAAATAACAGCAGATAACAGTCAACAACAATTTCTTGAAAAGTATAAATAACAGGCCTATTACCAAATCTCCCAATCCACAGCGATCGTTTCATTCCTGCTAGTTGGTTTTTGTAATCCTTTTGTAAGTTCTACCACACGTTCTCCTACGTACTTTTTAAGTTCGCTTATTTTTATTGATGGATATTTATTCATAGCCTCCAGTATGCAGTAAGTGAATACCCCATTGGGCAAATTGTCTACCCCTTCCAATGCGAACTGCGTACCTGCTGCGGCAGAAATAATAGTTGCACCGGTGCTTTTACCTACATTTACAAACAGGCTCTGCATCAGTTCAAAACTGTTTTTCAATCCTAGCTTCCCTACTTTTTTATAGGCAACCGGTTTAATCCCTTTAATTAATTTATTATCTGTCGCATTTAAAGCAATCAGGTCATCTTTATCTACCTCACCACTGTGGCAGGCATCTATAAGCATTAGTTTTTTTCTTGCAGGAATACTGTCTAATAAATTTTCCAGTTCATCATAAGGCAAGCCGTTCTCTTCGGGCTTATCAAAATTTACAGCGTAAGTGGAAAGATAATAGTCAAAATCTTTACTTAACATGCCATGGCCGGAGTAAGAAATAATCACCTTATCATTAACAAAGGTTTGAAGCAACTTTTGCTTTAAGGCTTTTACATTGCTTATTGTTACATTATCGTTGAATAAAGTATCAATGATGATGTCTGTGTATTTCTCCTTTAGTTTTTTGCAAAGATCCCTGATATCTTTTGTACTGTATTTAAGGTTGTATTTACTGTCATTAAACTGATCAATACCAATTCCGATAAAATATGTTTTTTCTGTTGGCTTATTTGCAGGTGTATAATTTACCTGCAAGGGCATACGATAACTTTCGGTGCCGTTTACATTGGTAATAGATGTTTCAATAATATTTTTACCCTCCGATAAATTAATTGAAAAGGTGGAATCAAATTGGTTCACATTTTTGTAACGCAGTGTAAGGCCACGTTGACCATAAACAGGTGTTTCATTCACCCAAATATTTAAACGATCTAATTTGTAAGTGCTATCCATGCCTTTAATGTGCAGCGTTAGCTTTTCATTTTTCAGTTCATATTCTACGCCATCCCGGTTTGTAAAATCTGCTTTGGGCACACTGTAATCATCCCGGAAAGCGGTGGTATCAATGCCTAATTTTTTTATTCTTTTTTCATAAGCTTTTCTGTAGGAGTTAATCAATGCAGTATCGGTATTACCGATTGCTTCGAGTACTTTATCGGGGCGGTTGTATTTTACATCGAGTTGTTCGAAACTGATTACTTTTAAGTCATTTGTAACATAGTGTAACAACTTTGAAGCATTAGGAGAACATTTATAATAATCTCCCGAAATAGTAGAAAAATAATCGGTGGTATCAATTGAAAAAAAAGTCGTTAGCAGTTTTCCTGTGGTTGCATTCCATCGGTTTATTCTATCCTCAAAAGCGGTGGTAATAATGGAGTTGTTGCTGTTGACGTTGGCAACACCAGCCATGGAAGATGGATAGCTATCTACTACCTTTCCTGTTTTAATATTGTAAATAAGTGGCGAAGTATTACCATAAAATGAAAGCAATACTTTTGACGGATCTTTCAAAAATTGACTACTTATTATTTTCTTGTTTCTAAGCCCATCAGTATACCGAAGCTGGTAAGTATGCGCATCCCAAACCATTATTTTTTGAGATGTAGTTGCAACAATACTACTACCATCGGGAGAGAAGGATGTGTGCCAGATTACGTCGCCGGCATTTAGGCTTTTAACCAAACGCCCCGAAATAGCATCCCATATTTTTAAAGTACTATCATAGCTACCGGTAATAGCAAGTGACCCGGCGGCATTGAAACCAACCGTATTAATGTTGTTTGTGTGACCATCTAATTCTAAAATCTTCATCGTTTTCAGGTTCAGTAAAACAGCAGCCCCACTTCTTCCTGCCGCAAGTAGTTGCTCGCTATTGGGAGCGAAGGCAACATCAAAAATTCCTTCTGAACCTATTTGTAAATTAACTTCCAGCTTTCCTGTTTTCAAATTCCAGATGGCCGCACCATCGGTTTGAGTGGTGGCTGTTGCAAAAAATTGCTCATCCGGACTAAGGTCACCCACTTCTAAATAATCAATAGATTTTTGATAACTATCAATTAGGAATGGCTTTCCTTTTTCATTGACCTCATTACCCCAATTTGGCGATATTAAAATGGGACCTTGATCCGCAATTCGGCCAATGTTTACCTGCTGTAACAAATTTCCATTGCGGGTATTCCATAGTTGTAACAAGTTTTCCCGATCAATAGTAACCAATTTATTTTCCGAAGCGCTAAGTGAAAATTTAACGATCTGTTTCCTGATGGCATAAAGCAAATTATCCTGCCGGTTATCCCATAGCTCCACGGGACCAAACCTTGAGGCTACAAGTGTTAGTGAATCATTAAATATGGATTGCGCATGATTAACATAATGCGTATATCCTTTTAAAAATATGGTTGGATCTTTTTTACCAACATGCCAGACGGTAGCATTATTATTTTGGTCTGAAAGTATAAACTGTGTGCCATCATTAGAGAAATTGATATCCGATATTATGCCGTGCCTTGTTGTAAATGTATTTACCATATTCAGCTTATCGGAAACAGCCAATAGATACGAGGAGTCATTATTGTCCAAAGCCACAAAAAGGTAATTTCCCTTTGGAGTTAATTTTGCCTTTATCCAATTAGCATTACTAACCGAATACTTATTTTCTTTGCTTCCAAAACTTCCTATAAGAGAAGTGTCGGAAAGATTTCTCATTTCGATGTAGGGATTGTACATAGAAATCAGTAATATCTTTTTCCCGTCCGCAGATAATTGCATGCCGCCGATGGCATAATTAAATTTAATCCTCTTAATTATTTCCCCTTTTAAACTCCATAATATAATTGTGCTGTCTCTTGAGGCTGTTATTAATCCGGACAAATCGTCCAACAGTTCCACTGCGGTTATCAGATCTGTATGTTTTCTAAGTCCATAGCAACTATATTCTTCCTGTTCCTGGTAGCAGATGGCAACTTCATCATCCTTTAAATTATAAATAATTTTTTCTCCATTCTTGCTGTAAAATCCTTCCCTAATAGGTTTCACCTTTACATCTGCCAGTAACGCCCCATTGTTCAGGTCCCAGGTTTTGATAGTTCTGTCGAGTGAAGACGTCATTACTTCTGGCGTAGCATTATTAAATTCAACTCGGGTAACACTTTCCGTATGTCCTTTAAGTTGATAGCGCATTTTACCTGAAACGGTTTCCCAAATAATGGCGGTGCTATCCTCCGATGCAGAAGCGATCAGACTACCATCATTATTAAAAGCAATAAAGCTGATGGCTTTTTTATGTGCCGCATAGGTATGTAAAAGCTTGCCTGTAACCAAATCCCACAGCTTTAAATCCGCATCTGCTGAAGCAGTTAAAACATACTTGCCATTAGGAGAAAATTTGGTGATTAAAATTGATTTAGTATGACCAATCGGCAACATCAACTTCGGCTGCTGCGCAATAACTGCTATGGACAGAGTTATCAATAAAACTGTAACTATTGTTATATTTTTTAATGGCATCATTATTTTTTAAACTTTTTATAGTTAACCCAAAACATTTTTTCCATTACTCAATAAATTCAAAACCTGCCCAATAAAATGGGTTTTTGTATTTTTCCCGCATGTTTCGTTGGGTTTGGTTAAAGGAGTTTATAATGTTGTTTGTTTTTAGTAATTGTGCATAAAAATTTATCATAAACTCCTGAGTTTTTTCATCGTCTATTGACCACAGCGATACGATGAG
>NZ_JACMOO010000404.1 GCF_014377975.1 Ferruginibacter sp. | reverse complement strand
TTTTATCCAATTCCTTCTTTTTAAATACAGTGTAAGTTGGCTTGCCATTGGGCGTAATGTTAGGTGCATTGCAGGCAAACAAATCTTCTACCAGCATTTTCATTTCCTTATGTGTTAGGTTTGTGCCTGCTTTAATGGCCTGCTGCCACGCAAGTGACCGGAATAATTTTTCTCTTTTACTGTATTTTAAATCGGCACTAAAATGTTTAAACTGCTCTAGCATTTTTTCTATCGCCATTTTTTCATTGCCCTGATCTACGTCTGCCGGTGTGCCTTGTATTACAAAAGTATTGTTGCCAAAGGGCTCCAGGTGATAACCCAGTAAATGCAGTTCTGGTAACAGTTCGGTTACGGTCACCATGTCCATAGCTGTTAGTTCTATGGTTATTGGAAAAAGATTTTGCTGAATAGCAATTGGTTTTCCTTCCACTGCTTTAATAAAACGTTCGTACAAAATTCTTTCATGTGCATTTTGCTGATGAATTACTAAAAAGCCGGGATCGTTTTGTGCAATAATGTAGGTTTGGTGCAACTGTGTTAGATGATCCGGCGCTATTGCGGGCTGAACTATAAAAGATTGCAGGCTTACAAAACCAGGTTCCTGCCGTAAAGATGCCGGCCCTACTGTTTCACTGGCAGATGTTTTATTCAAAACGCCCGATTCTCCTTTAGCCGGTTCATACAAATCTTTCCAGTGTTTTAACTCACTTTTATTTTCAATAAAATGGGCCTGGTTTTTTTGAATAAACGTGTTGTATAAAGAGGAGGATGCAGCAGAAGATTTTCTTTCTTCAGTAAAAGGTTTGCTTACTGCATCTAAATGCTGAATAGAGGAGTCCAGCTCAAAATCCAATGTAGGGGTAATGCTAAATTGGGCCAGCGCATGTTTAACGGCACTTTTTACAAAAGCATAAATGATCTTCTCATCTTCAAATTTTATTTCCTGCTTGGTAGGATGCACATTGATATCGATCTGTGATGGATCTAAATCAATAAACAAGGTGTACATCGGAAAGCTGTCTTTTGCAATCATTTCATCAAAAGCACCCATCACTGCATGGTTGAGATAAGCACTTTTTATAAAACGGTTGTTCACAAAAAAATACTGATCGCCTCTGTTTTTTTTTGCCGTTTCGGGTTTCCCCACAAAACCATAAATATTCATGTAATCGCTTTGTTCCTGCACACTCACAAGTTTGGCATTGTAATTATTACCCAATATTTGTACTATGCGTTGTTTTAAAGAACCGCTTTCTAAATGAAAAACCTGCTGACCGTTACTGGTTAAAGAAAAGAAGATATCAGAAAATGCTATGGCCACCCTGATAAATTCATCCACAATATGGCGTAATTCAGATGGATTACTTTTTAAAAAATTTCTACGGGCAGGTACATTAAAAAATAAATTCTTCATGGCAATGCTGGTCCCTTGCTGCATAGCTACCGGTTCCTGCTTTTTTACCACACTGTTATCTATTTCAATATAAGTACCTGTGATATCTTCTGCCTTTTTTGATTTCAGTTCTACCTGAGATACGGCAGCAATACTGGCTAATGCTTCTCCTCTAAACCCCATGGTTTTAATATGAAACAGGTCGTCAATATTTTTTATTTTAGAAGTAGCATGCCTTTCAAAACTCATCCGGGCATCTGTTTCGCTCATCCCTTTACCATTATCAATTACCTGTATCAGGGCTTTGCCTGCATCGTTTACAATCAGTTTAATTTCTGTGGCGCCGGCATCTACGGCATTTTCCAGTAATTCTTTTACAGCACTGGCAGGACGCTGAATTACTTCACCTGCAGCAATTTGATTGGCAATATTATCGGGTAATAACTGAATGATGTCGGGCAAAATTTCTTCTTTGTTTTTTTGTAAAAATACGTAGATAATAGTAGATAGATTACTCCCAAATATCAAGGAGATTCACATCTACTGTACAATTATCGTGGAGAATAAAATGATACATTTCCGGGTTTACGGAGACGGGCTCGTATTGGGTATTGATGTATTCGTATATTTCTAATTTTTTAAACTGTGGATCAGCGATCAGGTAATATTTTACTTTTTGCGATTGATACAATTCCATTTTTTCACCACGATCTTTACCAGCAGTAGATGGTGATAATGTCTCCACAATCAATACAGGCGGAAAATCCAGAAACTTTTTTTCTATTTTTTCGCATACAATCAATAAGTCGGGTTGCACAATGGTATCTTCTTTTATTTTCCAGTCTAATGGCTGAAACAATTTACAATTTTTGCAATTTTTTAATGCTTTTACAAATTCAAAATTTAGCAATACACTTACTCTTTGATGTTCCGGTATTGATGCCGGACTCATTGCATAAGGCATACCTTCAATTAATTCCCAACGACCTTCCCATTGGCAATAATCTTCATAAGTATAATAAGGACGGTATTTTGCTGCAATTGACATAGCGTAAAGTTAAAAATAATTTTGAAGCCATGTCTATTGAAATGTGTTTAATTTGTATTACTTATCTATTTATTATGAGAAAAATATATTTCCTGTTTATTATGTTACAATTAGGTTGTGTTGTGGGAAAAGCTCAAACCGGTTTACATCATTCATCTACTGCACAACACTGGGCAGACAGTGTTTTTAATAGTTTAACACCCGATCAGCGCATTGCACAATTAATGATTCTGCGTTTATCTGCCTACGACTTTAAAAATAAAATCCCCATTTATTATGATAGCGCCGTAGCTGAAGCTATAAAAAAATACAATGTAGGCGGTATCTGTCCGTTTCAAGGAAATCCAGTGGAATTGGCTAACATCATCAACAAATTGCAACAAATTGCACAAACACCACTGATGACCTGTATTGATGCTGAATGGGGTATCGGAATGCGCCTGTTTGATAGCGTAACCGCCTTGCCGCACCAGATGATGCTGGGTGCCGTACAGGATGCAACAATTGTTCACCAATATGGTAAAGTAGTGGGAGAACAGTGCAGCCGCTTAGGCATTAATGTTAACTATGCACCTGTAGTGGATATTAATAACAATCCCAATAACCCCGTTATTAACGACCGCAGTTTTGGGGAAGACAAATACAAAGTAGCATTGTATGGTATTAAATATATGCAGGGGTTGCAGGAATCTGGCGTGATGGCCTGTGCCAAACATTTTCCCGGGCATGGCGATGTCTCGGTAGATTCTCATTTTGATCTTCCGGTAATTAATAAAACCATGGCGCAACTGGATTCCCTGGAGTTATATCCTTTTAGGGAAATATTTAAAGCGGGTATTGGTAGTGTGATGGTAGCACATTTATACATCCCGGTAATTGACAGTACACCCAACAGGGCAACTTCTATTTCGCAAAAAAATGTAGCAGGCCTGATGCGTAATACAATAGGATTTCAGGGATTGACATTTACTGATGCGTTGGAAATGCAGGGCGTACAAAAGTACTTTCCCGGTGGAGCAGCTTCTGTACAAGCATTGATTGCGGGCAATGATATGCTTTGCCTGCCGGGCAATGTAGATTCAACCATACAGAAAATAAAAGACGCCATCGAAAACAAGGAGCTAAGCTGGCAGGATATTGAACTGCATTGCAAAAGGGTGTTAATGGCAAAATACCAGTATGGAGGAGGGCATTTTGAACCAATTAATACCACTAACATAACTGCTGATTTAAACAAGGAAGTGCCTTCTATGAAAAAGCTGGTGGCAGAAAATGCCATTACAGTATTGAAAAAAACAAGCGACAATTTTTTTCCTTTAGTTGCGGATAAAAAAAATCCCACAACGGATATTGCCTACATTGCTATTGGCATCAACACTGATAATGCTTTCGCTAAAAGAATGCGTACCGATTACAATGCAGCAGTATTTTATTTTGATTATAAGGCTGATCCTATCAGGGTTTTATCAACGGTAGCTTTAATAAAAAGCAGGTTTAAAAAAGTGGTCATCGGCATCCATAATTATAGCCGCACGCCAGCCAATAATTTTGGTCTAACCCCCGCTGCCATTGATCTGGCAACACAGTTGCAACAGGAAACCAACAGCATCAGTTTTGTATTTGGCAATCCATATGCCATCAAAAACTTTTGTGCTGCAAAAAATATTGTAGCCTGTTACGAAGATGATGAGTACACCCAACTTGCAGCCATTGATCTTTTGCAGGGCAAAATCACTGCAAAGGGAAAATTGCCGGTCACGGTTTGTGAAGCTTATCCATTTGGTAGCGGTATCATTACGGCTGCAGGTATTTTACCAATTGCAGATCCGGCAGCAGTTGGGCTTGACATTACAAAACTAAACAGCATAGATTCCATAGCAAACAATGCCATCAGCAAAGGTGCTACACCAGGTTGTGTGGTACTGGTAGTTAAAGATGGAAAGATTGCATTCCAAAAAGCATACGGCCATTTTAATTATGACAATGCAGCACCGGTTACAACAGAATCTGTGTATGACATGGCTTCCGTTACTAAAATATGCGCCACTACTATTTCTATCATGAAATTGTATGAGCAGGGTAAAATTGATCTGAAAAAGGAATTGGGCGATTACTTGCCCATGGTAAAGGGCAGTAATAAAGAACATCTTTTAATAGAAAACATTTTGCTGCACCAGGCGGGACTTGTTGCCTTTATTCCATTTTACCGGCAGGCGATTGATACTGTTACAGGTATTCCCTTTCCGAAATATTTTGTGCATCAGCAAAGCGATTCTTTCAATATAAGAGTAGCGGAAAATTTATTTATGCGCAACGATTACAGGGATTCGTTATACCACAAAATTTTACAAAGTCCGCTGGGGCTAACTGGTAAATATATTTACAGCGACAATGATTTTATTTTTTTAGGCAAAGTAGTGGAAGCCATCAGTGGTCTGCCATTGAATGAGTATGTTAAAAAAGAATTTTATCAGCCATTGGGATTAACCTCTGCCGGTTTTAAGCCTCGAGAATATTTGCCATTGAACCGCATAGCCCCTACAGAAAACGAGAAGGTTTTCCGCATGGAATTGATACAGGGAGATGTGCATGATCCAGGTGCTGCTATGTTCGGTGGCGTTGCCGGCCATGCAGGTTTATTCAGCAGTGCGTACGATATTGCAGTGATCATGCAAATGCTGCTGAACGGAGGCGAAATAAACGGCACCCGTTATTTTAAAAAAGCAACAGTTGATCTGTTTACAGCTTATCACAGTACCATCAGCCGCAGAGCTTATGGTTTTGATAAACCGGAGAAGGATAATGCTACCAGTGTGGAGCCATATCCTTGCCTAAGTGCATCACCACTCAGTTTCGGCCATACTGGCTTTACCGGAACCTGTACCTGGGCCGACCCTGAAAAAAAATTAGTATATGTGTTTTTAAGTAACAGGGTTACACCCGTAGGAGACAATCCATTGCTTGGAAAATTGAATGTTCGGCCTTCTATTCATGAAGTAATTTATAAAGCAATGATAGGAACATCGGTAAAATAATTTTACAACTTTGCCAATTGAGAGAAGTAACAACTTGCAACTATATAAAATTAGAACATGTCTTACAATCCCAACATACACCATCGCAGAAGTATTCGTCTGAAAGAGTATGATTATTCGCAGGCAGGTTTGTATTTTGTAACAATCTGTTGCCAGAACAGGATACATCGTTTCGGAAAAATTGTAAACGATGAAATGATATTGAATGAATACGGAAGGATTGGATATGAGGAATGGTTAAAATTATCAGAACGGTTTACAAATTTTGAATTGGATGTTTTTCAAATAATGCCCAACCACCTGCACGGGATTATGATGTTGACCAACACGGTTGGGGCAGGGTTCACCCCTGCCCAAAATGCTGCCCAAAATGCTGCCCAAAATGCGGATACGCAAAATGAAATTTTGATTGATCATATTGGGGCAGGGATGAACCCTGCCCCTACCAATATAACGGTTGGCAATATGGTGGGTGCATATAAATCGTTGGTGGCAAATAAATGTTTGGATATTTTTAAATTGAAATGGGCGGACGTTAATCCAATCCCACAGATGGGAAAATTATGGCAACGTAATTATTATGAACACATTATACGCAACGAACAATCTTATCATACTATTTCAAATTATATTATCAATAATCCATCAAAATGGAATGATGATAAATTTTTTACAAATTAAAAAATGGATAAGATATTCTGAAAATGCTCTCGATAAATTTTACATCCTAATCAATTTACACTTCATTAGAAGTTTCGGGTAATTTATCATATTCCCCCTTTACAGAATAGAATCCAAAGATCATTAACCCAATGGCAATTGGTGTAAAGATGGCAATGATTATTATCCATGGTATAGGCTTATTAATATCCTTTGTACCGGCACTGTCAATATTGTGCACTGCACCCATTACCAGAAAATAGATTACTACCGGTGCAAGTATCATCCACAAAACACCCATTACTTTTTTCAACTGATTCATATAAATAATTTTAGTCCAATATATTTTTATCTTTCTTATTGGGCAGGTAAAATACACCAATCACAAAACACAATGCAGCTACTCCAATCGGATACCAAAGCCCTACCAATGGATCATTTGCATAACTGGCAGAAAGTAAAGTAGCAATAAAAGGAACCAAACCACCAAACACACCGTTACCAATATGATAAGGCAAACTCATTGAAGTGTACCTTATTTTAGTAGGAAATAGTTCTACTAAAAAAGCAGCAATTGGTGCATAGGCCATCGTTACAAAAAGGATCATAGAAAATACCAAAAAGATAAATTTCCATTTTAGTGGGGTTGAAAGAATTTTATCTGAATAAACAGGAGTACCAACCTGCTTTGAAATTACTTTCCACATGTTATCTGCTTTTACCTGTATGGTATCTTTGAAGGTTTTTGAAAATTGATTTCCACCGTATGTATATATGCTTTTTACTTGTTGGATAAACAAAATAGTTCCTTCATTTCTTTTTACAGTATCATTTTTTAATACAAAATCTTTGTCAGCGAAACTCAATATTTTATTGGGGTGTTCTTCTTCTAACTTTTCCATCCACACTTTCGCATCCGCATCCTTCAACATCATTCCAAATATGGGTCTGTAAAAAATCACCCCCAGCAACATGCCCGTTAGCATAATCCATTTTCTGCCAATTTTATCACTCAAAGCTCCAAATACCAAAAAGAAAGGTGTGGCCAAACCAATGCCCCATAACAAAATTTCCCTGTTTTGCATAAACTCAATCTTCACGGTATTCTCTAAAAAAGATTGGGCGTAAAATTGTCCGGTGTACCATATTACCCCTTGTCCCATTACAGCTCCAAACAATGCCAGCAGCACCATTTTAAAATTTGCTTTGTGGCCAAAACTTTCCTTCAATGGATTAACAGATGTCTTCCCTTCTTTTTTTAATTTAGAAAAGATGGGTGATTCACTCATCTTTAACCGGATATAAATAGAAACACCAACCAGTAAAATAGATATCCAGAAGGGATAACGCCATCCACCCCATTCAGCCGTAAACGCCGCCTCAGACATATTTGATTTTACAGCCATGATAACACCCAGAGCCACAAACAAACCCAGCGTAGCAGTGGTTTGTATCCAACTGGTGTAATAGCCTCTTCTGTTTGCAGGTGAATGTTCTGCAACATAAGTAGCAGCCCCGCCGTACTCGCCTCCCAAAGCAAGCCCTTGTATTAAACGCAACAACAACACCAGTAAAGGTGCGGCTATGCCAATGGAGCGATAACCTGGTATCAAACCAATTAAAAAAGTAGATCCACCCATTAAAACAAGGGTTAATAAAAACGTAGATTTTCTGCCAATCATATCTCCCAGCCTTCCAAAAACCAGCGCCCCAAACGGACGTACTAAAAACCCCGCTGCAAAAATGGCCAATGTGCTCAGCAATGCTGCGGTATCGTTTCCTTCTGGAAAAAATTGAACGGAGATTGTTTTAGCAAGCATCCCAAAAATATAAAAATCATACCATTCAATTAAGGTACCGAGGGAGGAAGAAAAAATTACTTTGCCAATTCCTTTAGATGAAGTTGATACCATATATTTTATTGAGCGTTTCAATCAATCGTTTGTTGAAATTTATTAGCATAAATATATTAATTTGAGAACGAATACAAATTATTAGTTTCTAAATTTTTATTATTGTCATGTCATACCCATATCAAATTACTTCATTAGAGCAATACCATATCGATTATAAAAAAAGTGTAGATGATCCTGAAAGTTTTTGGGGTGATGTTGCAGGAAATTTTCTTTGGAAAAAGAAATGGGACAGTGTACTAAATTGGAATTTTACCGAACCAAAAATAGAATGGTTTAAAGGCGGCAAATTGAACATTACTGAAAATTGTATTGATCGCCACCTTGCTACAATGGCTGATAAACCTGCCTTCATTTGGGAGCCAAATAATCCTGAAGAAAGAGTAAGAACAGTTACCTACGCCCGTTTACACAAAAGGGTTTGCCAGTTTGCACAGGTATTAAAAAATAATGGCGTAAAAAAAGGCGACCGTGTTTGTATTTATATGGGCATGGTGCCAGAGTTAGCATATGCGGTATTGGGCTGTGCAAGAATTGGTGCCGTACACAGCGTAATTTTTGGCGGCTTTAGTGCTCAAAGTATTGCCGACAGACTTGATGATGCAGGTGCAGAATTTATTGTAACCTGCGATGGTGCTTACCGTGGCGAAAAAGTAATTCCTTTAAAAAATGTAATTGACGATGCATTGATAGGAAATAAGACCATTAAAAAGGTGATTGTTTATACAAGAACAAGAACACCTGTAAGTATGATAAAAGGCCGTGATGTTTGGTGGGAAGATGAAATGGAATATGCCGAAGGGCAAATAGAGAAAGATGGAGTGGTTTCTTTTCCGGCAGAAGAAATGAATGCAGAAGACCCGCTGTTTATTTTATATACCTCCGGCAGCACAGGTAAGCCCAAAGGTGTGGTGCATACAGTGGCTGGTTACATGATTTGGACGGCGTACACATTTGTAAATGTGTTTCAATACAAGCCCGGGCAGGTACATTTTTGCACCGCAGATATTGGTTGGATTACAGGGCACAGCTATATTGTTTATGGGCCGCTGGCAGCAGGCGCAACATCATTGATATTTGAAGGTATCCCCACCTGGCCGGATGCAGGCAGATTTTGGGATGTGGTAGATAAACACCAGGTGAATATTTTGTACACAGCCCCCACTGCCATCAGAAGTTTAATGGGCTTTGGATTAGATCCATTAAAAGGAAAAGATTTATCCTCTTTAAAAATACTGGGAACCGTTGGTGAACCCATCAATGAAGAAGCGTGGCATTGGTACAATGAACACATCGGCAAAAAGAAATGCCCGATCGTAGATACCTGGTGGCAGACAGAAACTGCCGGTGTATTAATTTCTAATCTTGCAGGTATCACTCCTGCAAAAGCAAGCTGGGCCACGTTGCCCATGCCCGGTGTGCAACCAATTTTGGTAGATGAAAATGGAAATGAGGTAACAGAAAAAGATGAGCATGGTTTGCTGAAAGGCAACCTTTGTATTAAAGCTCCGTGGCCCGGCATACTTAGAACCACTTATGGCGATCATGAACGCTGCCGCACTAATTATTTTGCCAGTTACCCAAATTTATATTTTACTGGTGATGGTGCGTTGAAAAATGAGGAAGGGTTTTACCGCATTACCGGCCGTGTAGATGATGTGTTAAATGTAAGCGGTCACCGTATTGGAACTGCCGAAGTAGAAAACGCCATCAACATGCACGCCGGTGTGGTGGAGAGTGCCGTGGTAGGTTATCCGCACGACATTAAAGGACAGGGCATTTATGCTTTTGTTATTTATAATGGCCATCATGGCGATGAAAACATGAGAAGAAAAGATATTTTACAAACCGTTACCAGGGTAATTGGCGCCATTGCCAAACCTGATAAAATTCAGTTTGTAACCGGTCTTCCTAAAACACGTAGCGGTAAAATTATGCGCCGCATTTTAAGAAAGATTGCGGAAGGAGAAACAGAAAACCTTGGTGATATTTCGACTTTGCTTGAACCGGGTGTGGTAGAAGAAATTAAAAATGGAAAAGTATAAAAAAGTGATTTAACAAAAGCGCCTCTTATAAAGAGGCGCTTTTTATTAACTATAATAATTTGCTTAATACCCAAAAATTTCCTCCAAACTCAATTTCTTAACCTCACCATATTTTTTCATATCATCATCACTCACTTTTTTGTTTGATGCTACTACGCAATAAGTATAAGGCTTATGAGCAATGTAACTGGTATGAAATTTTTTCAATTCTTCATAACCAATCTTGTCAACTACTGCGTATGTTTTTTTACGGATATCATAATCCAAGCCCATGCGCTGTGCTGTCAGGTAATCGAAAATAATACCGTCTTGTGTAATGCGGCCTGTTTCAATATCTTTTTTAATGCCCGCCTTTGCAAATTTTATATTCTCTACTACATTGGGTAGGTCGTTCAGCAATTCGTTCATCGCTACAATAGATTCATTAAATTTATCTGCCTGGCAACCTACATAAGCCAGTGTGTAAAAAGGATTTTCTTTTTTATCTGGCTTGGCATAAAAAGCAAAAGTAGAATAGGCAAGTGCTTTCGATTCCCGGATGGTTTGGAATACAAGTGCACCCATTCCTCCACCAAAATAATTATTAAAAATATCAATCACCGGCTCATCAGCAGGGTTGTAAGTATTGGTGTTTCTAACCCACCTGATTTCTGATTGCACCATATTGTAATCGGCAAATAACACCTGACTTTTATTTTGCACCGCATTTACGAAATTGGTTTTTGCCGGTGCTGGTTTAAAGGTTGTTGGTATAGTGTGCAATTGTTTTAAACCTGCCGTTAACGGCACCAATACCTGCGGCCCGTAAAAAATAATTTTATGAGAATAGCTGTTCAGGTTATGTAAAATATCCATCAATTCTGCAGAGCCTGCATTGGTAAGTTCAGCATCACTTAAAGTGTAGTTAAAGGGATTTTTATCGCCAAAGCGGGCATACGCAACAAGGCCGCTCATAATGGCCCCCTTGTTTAGTTTTGCATCCGTTCTTGATTTTGCAATACGTGCCTTCAATGCTGTTAACGCAGTTTCATCCGCCACACAATTTTTTAACAGACCTTCAAAAAGCGTAACCGCTTTTGTAAAATTTTCCTGTAACCCTTCAATATTTACTGTTGTAAACTCGGCGCTTGCACCCACAGAAAAACTACAGGCTATTTTATAAAATGCTTTGGTAATGTCTTCAGCGCTCATTTTACCGGTTCCTAAAAATTGCAGATATTGTGCTGCCAGGCCTAATTTTTTATTATTCCAGGTACCCATATCAAATCGGTACTGTAACCTGAAAATAGAATTGTCCTTATTCTGCACATACAATACTTCTGCCGGGCCAATCTTACTTTTTTGCAGGTCTTTTGTGAAATCAAGAAACACAGGTTTTACTGCTGTTGCAGGCATGTTGTTTACAGCTTTTACAAATGTTGATTGAGCATCCCGGTTTGTTTCAACCGGCGTAATAGCAGGCTTATCAACCTTTATAATATTTTTATCATCGCCCTTACGTTTAAAAATAACCAGGTAATTTTCCTGAAAATATTTATTGGCAAAAGCAATGATGTCTTTTTTTGTAAGTTTAGATAACTGGTCGGTGTACGCTACCTGGTCTTTCCAGTCCAATTCCGAAGTAAAGGCATCCATTAAATCACTGGCTCTTGAACTATAAGATTCGCTGGCCAGTATTTTATTTTTCTTTTGGTTGTTGATGATGGAAGTGATGAGGTTATCATCAAAATTTCCCTTTTTAAGATTCGCTATTTCGCCCAGCATCAATGCTTTTACTTCTTCCAGTGTTTGCCCCTGTGTAGGCGTACCCTGCATAAAGAGTACACCATAATCAATCAGTGTAAAAGCTGAAGCGGATGCTCTTAACAGTTTTTGTTTTTTCACCAGGTTAAGATCCATCAACCCAGCCTTACCGTTGGTTAATATCTGTCCAACAAGATCTGCAAGTAAAACGTCTTTAGATTTATTGCCTGGCAACCGGTAGCCAATCGTAATATTTTCTGCATCCGGACCCACTACTTCTTCCGTAATAGGAGCTGTAATGGGTTGCTCGGCATCAAATCTATAGGCAGGTAACGGTTTGTTTTGCATGTATGCAAACCCTGCGTCTATTTTTTTTATCATTGCATCGGCATCAAAATCACCCGACATAATTACACCCATATTATTGGGAACATAATAGGTATTGAAATACTTTCTTATCTCCAGCAATGACGGATTTTTTAAATGCTCAATTGTGCCGATGGTAGTCTGCCTTCCGTAATTATTATTTTTAAATAAGCCGGCAAATAATTTTTCAAATACCTTTCTGCCATCATTATCCAAGCCACGGTTCTTCTCTTCATAAACCGCCTCAAGCTCTGTGTGAAATATCCTGAATTGTGGGTTGCGGAATCTTTCTGCCTGCACCGCTAAATATTTATCTGTTGCATTTGCAGGCACATCATCGGTGTACACGGTTTGTTCAAAAGAGGTAAAGGCGTTGGTGCCCTGTGCTCCCATTGAAGACATCATTTTATCATACTCATTGGCAATGGCATAAGTAGCCGCTTTGCCCGAAACAGAATCTATATTGTGATAAATTGTTTTGCGTTTTACCGTATCAGTTGTATGGTTGTATTCCTCATACAACGCATCTATTTTATCCAGCTCAGGTTTTTCCTTTATCCAGTCTAAAGAGCCAAATTTATCCGTACCCTTAAACAACATGTGCTCCAGGTAATGAGCCAGACCGGTATGGTCCGCCGGGTCAGTTTTACTGCCTGCTTTGGTAGCAATGTAACATTGTATGCGGGGATCTTTATTGGTGGTACTTAAAATTACAGTGAGCCCGTTTTTTAAAGTGTAGAACCTTGCTTTTGCAGGATCGTTCGTTACATACTTGTAGGTATACCCAGCACTGGTAGCTTCTTTCCATTGATGGGGAACTATTTGCGAAAAAACGGTACTGCCAACAAAGAGGAAACACAGTAAAAGGGACTGTTTAATAATTTGCATAAAAAATAATTTTATAACTAATAAAATGAGCCTTAAAATTACAGCATAAATGTTTTAAAAGATTTACCATTTAAAACAATCCTACATTTACCTTTTTAAAAAAATAATAAATGAACCGATTAATAAAACTCCTTTGCCGCAGCCTTTTGATTGTGTTTATTCTCATTAATATCATTACTGCATTTCATGCATATAAATTCATGCATTTTTTTGATGCTGGTGAAATAACAATAAAGCTGGATAAAAACGGGTGGGATAAAACAGGTGAAATATTATTCGGCATTAATGTAACAAAAAGCCACGACACCATAGTTGCAGATTCCAGTTTTGAAACCATTTACCTTACAACAAAAGACAATTTAAAACTGGAAGGCTGGTATTTAAAATCAGACACCGTTGTTAAAGGAACTATAGTAATGTTTCATGGCCATGGAAGCACAAAATCTGCCATAATGAAAGAATCAGCAGCGTTCAGAAAAATGGGGTACAATACATTTCTTCTTGATTTTAGAGCGCATGGCAATAGTGAAGGAAACACTACTACCATTGGTTATGCTGAAACTGAAGATGTTGAACTGGCCTATAACTATATACATAATAAGGGAGAAAAAAATATTGTATTATGGGGCATATCCATGGGTGCCGCTGCCATAACAAAAGCCGTCAATGATTATCCCCTGCAACCCAACAAAATCATTTTAGAAATGCCTTATGGATCTATTTTAAAAGCTGCAGAAGGCAGAATAAAAATGATGAATTTACCTGGCGAGCCATTGGCAACACTGATTACTTTTTGGGGAGGAGCCGAACATGGCTTTTGGGGCTTTGGTATGAAGCCAACTGAATTTGCAAAAAAAATTAACTGCCCCGTTTTATTGCAGTGGGGTAAGGATGATCCACGGGTTACAAGGGATGAAATAGATATGATTTATGCCAACATTACTACACCCAAAAAATTAGTGGTATATGATACAGCAGGGCATGAATCTTTGTGTAAAAAAGAAAATGATAAATGGACCACTGAAGTAGAAACCTTTTTGAAAAACTAATTATTGCATGCATCCAAAAGACATAGCTATTGCTAATTACACTTATATTTTACCTGATGAAAAAATTGCCGCTTTTCCATTGGCAAACAGGGATGCTTCTAAATTATTGATTTATAAAGAAAGGATTATCAGGGAAGATAACTATCAAAATATAGCGGCATATTTACCCGAAAATAGCCTACTCATTTTTAATGATACTAAAGTAATTCCTGCAAGGATTCTATTTCAAAAACTAACAGGCGGAATCATCGAAATTTTTTGCCTGGAACCTTACGAAGCTATAAATGAATATAGTTCTGTGATGAATAAAAAACAGCGGGTTCGTTGGAAATGTATGATTGGTGGAGCCGGTAAATGGAAAGAAGGATCACTGGTTAAAAGGTTTAGTAGCAATCAATCAGTAACAGAACTTAAGGTTAGCCTGGTTGAAAAATTATCCGATGCATATGTTGTTGAAATGGAGTGGCAGCCTGCACATTTAAGTTTTGCAGAAGTGATTGTACAAATGGGAGATATCCCTTTGCCTCCTTATATTAAACGTAAGACGGAAGCGGCTGACAAAGAAAGATACCAGACAATTTATGCTGCTTATGATGGTTCAGTAGCTGCTCCAACTGCCGGATTGCATTTTACAGAACCAGTCTTTACATCACTAAAAGCAAAAAATATAGCCACTGATTTTGTAACACTGCACGTAGGAGCCGGAACTTTTAAACCTGTAAAAGCCAGCATCATGCAGCACCACGAAATGCATGCAGAATGGATGGATGTTACCAAAGAAACTATAAGGAATATTGTTAAAAATATTGACAATAATATTACCGCAGTTGGCACTACATCTTTGCGTACAATTGAAAGTTTGTATTGGATGGGTGTAAAAGCAACATTATTTCCTGAAGCTACTTTGGAAAATCTGGCAATCCATCAATGGGATGTGTATGAAGAACCACTTGCATCAAGCGATTTTTCAGCAAAAGAATCTTTGATTTTTTTGCTGAATTGGATGGATAAAAATAACTGTGAAAGGCTTATTGCGAAAACACAAATATTGATTGCGCCCGGGTATCATTTTAAAATTGTAAAAGCAATCATTACTAATTTTCACCAACCACAATCTACTTTATTATTACTTGTAGCTGCCGCTGTAGGCAAAGGATGGAGAAACATTTATGACTATGCGTTGGAAAATGATTTCAGGTTTTTGAGTTATGGGGATGGTAGCTTGCTTTTTATACATTCTAACTCTTAAAAGATGATAACAAACCCCTTTCAATAGTAGTGTAAAAAAATTTTTTATGGCTGTATTGTAACGGGTGTTCCAACTGGTATATAACTAAACAAATCTTTCATCTCGGTATATTTTACAGACACACAGCCATCTGTCCAGTTGTAAAAATTATCTATTGTCCATTCTTCTTCCGGCCTTGTTGCATGTATGGCAATGCCATCGCCAATTCGGGCATTTTTTGGTATTAGACCTTTTTGCTTGCGCTCATTAAATCTTTGATAGCTGACATCATTGGGATAATTTAATAATAACTCAGGGCCCCATTTTGGATGTATCTTTTTTAAGGTTACTTTAAAACTGCCATTAGGTGTTTTTCTATCCCCTTCCTTCATCTTATCGCCTAAATCTTTTCCTCCAAAAACTACCGGATAAGTTGCAAACCAGCCATCTTCATCGTACACTTTTAATTCATAATCACTTTTATCAACAATTATGTAATAAGGGTTATCAACGCTTTCTGGCGGAATGACTTTTTTTATTACTTTAACAGGGGTAGCCTTTTTTGCTACTTTTCTCTTTTTGTTTTTGCCAGGTACAAAAGCAATCAGTAAAAAAAGCGTACATACAGTTAAAAAAGTAATCCCCATTTTTTTATACATACAACTATTTATTTTGATAACACTATTCAAACGACATGCCACGCAATATTATTTTAAATAACGGTGAAACATTAACAAAAGAATGTTAATGTAGAAAAATAAATGCCATCCTGTAAGGGATGGCATATAATAAATTATAAGGGATAATTATATTACCAATTGCTTAACCGAATCCCCAAAGTATAAGCCCGCATATCTAATCCTTTTTCAAAAATTGAATTAGGGCTATAAGAACCATACAGCCTGACAGGGCCAAGACCAATTTCTGCTATATAAGAAAATTTAAATTGCTCTAAGTCGTAATCGCCCTTATTTTTTTGTTTGCCTCTTTGGTTGCTTACCTGCTTGTTACGCTGGCTATACAAATAACCTGCACTAACACCAACACTTACACTTATTCCCCTATTGTGATCACCAGAATTGCTGCTAAAGTTCAGCATTATTGGCACTGTTAAATAATCAGCGGCCAGTTTGTTTTTTGAAAAACTGATTGAGTCTCTTATTACATAAGCGTTAGGTATTGCTGCGGTAGAGCTATATGGCGAAAAGCCTGGTTCTTTAAAAGAAATGTCAGAACGAAAACGGTAATTATTTAACTCAAGCCCTAAACCATATTTTAAGTTAACATGATGCTTGATCAAATTGAGTCGTTGCATAAAAAACCAAATATTTACGTCAATACTTTTAGCAGCTTTCAATTTAAAATCGCTGGCACCTAATGGAAAATTACTGTTAGGAGCATTTACAAGTGATTGGCCTACAGTGGCGGCAGCGTAATTGGTCTTATCTGAATAATTAGCAAATCCAAAATCTATAATACCCCAGTTGGTACTGATGTTCGATAATTTTTTATGGCGGTTTCTTCCCATGTTGATCTTTGTATTTCGTGAGTTGGATTCAACATGATTGCCCCCGTTTTTAATGATCACAATATTTCCAATACGGATAGTATCATTCTTCTCTTCCGGTAATTTAATAGTATTTGATTTAGCGGCGGAGGTGTCAATTTGTGCGGTGGCTGTTGTGCATACAAATGCCAGTACCATTAGTGTAAATAGCTTGTTCATTTTTTCGTTTTTAAAATTATTGAATGGCAAATTCGAAATTGGCAACTTTTACGTTATTGTCGCCGCTTTTCATTTTAGTGTTGCGTTCTAATACACGTTTTGCTTTGCGGAGAAAACCACCCAATTTAGATTTTTTGGGTTCATCGTCTGAAAGTGTAAAACGATCTTCTTTATTGTGATCACTGTTATCGTTAAAAACGGCGGTGTAAGCATTATTATTTATTTCTACCGATTTAGTTTGGGTGTCTGTATTAGCAGGAATATTTGTATTTATTTGTTGCATTTCTTGTGTTACGCTGGCAACATTATTATTGTTACTTTCTTTGTTGTTAAGTTTTTCAAAATAAGGTTTTGGCAGATTATTGTCGGGTTTGATATTTATTTTTTGTTCTTTCACCAATGCTTTATTCTCCTCTTGCGGTAAAGTTGCTTGTTGCTTAACTTGTACAGATGCCTGCATAGATTTTTTGACAATAGTTTGCACAGGTATTGGTTGTTGTGTTGTAGCAGTAATAGCTGTTTCAATTAAGGGTTGTTTTTTCGGCATATTTTTTATTGTACCGGCTGGCTTATCACCTTTAGTTAAAGCAACTCCTTTATCGTCAACTTTGTTACTGGTATTAAAATATACTGCCGTACCCCAAATACCAAATCCAATAAAAACCGCAGCGGCAGCTACTCTCCACCAACCAAACGGGATAACACGGTTGTTTTCTTTTCTGTACAAAGATTGTTTATTAGCAAAAATAATATTGGTATCAGCTAATAATTTTGTTAGTTGTAATACTTTTAATTCTGTGGTAATGTTTTCATCATTAAACATTGCCAATTCAAACGCTTGCCTTTCCTTTTTATTTAACTCCTCATCTATATACAATAATAAATTTTCCTCTGTTGCTGCTGAAATTTTTTCAGGCTTTAGCAGACTGCTTTTAAAGTTGAAAGTAATGTTATCTACAGGCATAATACTTTGTTGCAACATGTCCAGTTCTTTCTGCAGATCTGCATTCTCCTTTACAAATAATTCAAGGGCTTTTCTTTCTGTTACACACAATTCATTATCTACATACAGTAAAAAAAATAATTCGTAATTATGTCGGTTAATGTTCATTGTTTTCAATTTTAATAAAACTCATTGCACTCAAATTCATCTTTTCAAACCATGTAAAAAATTTAAATAACATTCTCGGGTTTTACAATATATTCTCTTAAAATTAGCCTTGCCCGGTGCAAATACACTTTCACCTGGCTTTGGTTTAATCCCGTAATGTCAGCAATTTCCTGGTAACTATACCCTTCATAATCTTTTAGCATTACCAAACTTTTCTGAATATCGTTTAATTTATTTAAGGCTTCATTTAATACCCTTTTGGTATCATGTTGTTGCCTGTTGGTTACCTTAACTTCTTCCTTAAATTCTTCTCTTAAACTAATGCGTTTATTTTTTCTGATATGGTCAATCATTTGATGATAGGCCACGGTAAACAAATAACTTTTACACCTGTCATTATCTACCTGCTGCCTGTTGATCCACATTTTTTCAAACGCACCTTGTAACACATCCTGTGCGTCCGCTTCCTGCCCAAGGTTTTTAAGAATAAAGCGGTACACATTATCGGCGTACAAGTTTACACACTGGTTATACTCTCTTTCCGTCATAAAGCATTAGGTGCCTGGTTAATAGATTTGGTTAATTGGTTGCCTGTTTGTTATACGGTTGACCGAAATGAAAAGTTACAAAATAAAAAATTATTTATGCTTTAGTGCGCAACATTGATTGCGACATGATACCCCAAGGAGAGAAAAGCTCGTTTTCTACAAGTTGTTGGCAACATTTTACCGGCAATGAAGAAGGAATAATTTTATCCGAAGAAAATACCAATATACTTACCGAGCTTGTTGCAAGTGCAATTAATAACATGGCGGATTTTTTTATTAACATAATACGGTTGTTTTGTAAGGTGATACGAAACTAAAAGTAAAAAGTTACAGGACTAAATAATAAATGTTAAACTTTTATTATTTAGTATACTGATTGTTCAATGAGTTGCTTACTTAATTTTGCTATATCCCTACAAATACAAAGTAATAAGCTGTTAGAAAGTATTTTTACAATACTCTTTGATAACCCAATTTTATCAACTTTTTTAAAATACGGATTTATGAACCAAGGTTTTGTACAAAGAATCGCCACCGAACTTTCTGCTATTGAAAGTGCCGGCCTGGCAAAAAAAGAACGTATCATCACCAGCGAACAGGGCGCTGAAATTATAGTGAACGGCAAAACGGTTTTAAACTTTTGCGCCAATAATTACCTAGGCCTTTCGGCCCATCCAAAAGTAACGGCTGCGGCAAAAAAGTATATCGACTCTCATGGCTTTGGTATGAGCAGTGTACGTTTTATTTGCGGCACACAGGATATCCATAAGGAACTGGAAAAAAAAATCGCTGATTTTTTAGGTACAGAAGATACCATTTTATATGCGGCTGCTTTTGACGCCAACGGTGGTTTGTTTGAACCTTTATTTAACGAAGAAGATGCCATCATTAGCGATGCATTGAACCATGCTTCAATTATTGATGGCGTTCGTTTGTGTAAGGCACAGCGTTACCGGTATGAACACAATAATATGGCCGACCTGGAAATGAAACTAAAAGAAAGTGCTCATTTGCGTAGCAGGGTAATTGTGACTGATGGCTCTTTCAGTATGGATGGAACTATAGCACAATTAGATAAAATTTGTGACCTTGCCGACCAGTACAATGCCATAGTAATGATTGATGAATGCCACAGCAGTGGTTTCCTTGGTAAAACAGGCAGGGGCACCCATGAACATCGTGGCGTAATGGGCTGCATTGATATTATAACCGGCACTTTAGGCAAAGCGCTTGGCGGTGCCAGTGGCGGATTTACCAGCGGCAAGAAGGCGATCATTGAAATGTTGCGTCAGCGAAGCCGTCCTTATTTGTTCAGCAATACACTGGCACCAAGTATTGTCGGCGCATCCATTGCCGTACTTGATCTGCTTAGCGAAACAACGGAGTTGAGGGATAAATTAGCTTACAATACCCAATACTTTAGAACAAAAATGACAGAAGCTGGTTTTGATATCAAGCCCGGCGAACATCCGATTGTACCCATTATGTTATATGATGCAGTGGTGGCACAAAACTTTGCCGCCCACTTATTGGAAGAAGGTATTTATGTGATTGGATTTTTCTTTCCTGTGGTGGCCAAAGGGCAGGCACGCATAAGGGTACAGTTAAGTGCAGCACATGAGCAACCACATTTGGACAAAGCCATTGCTGCTTTTACAAAAGTGGGGAAAGTATTGGGGGTGTTGGCTTCAACTCTTTAGTAAGAATATTTTAAACTGGATAGCAATATAAAATTAACCATGTCAGAAAACGCACAAACCTTTATTGCCAAAAGCACCATTAAAGCGGCAGACCTGGATCACCGTCGAAAAATTAATTTTAATATTGGCAGGTATAATGCCGTGGTGCCGAAAGGGAAAGAGCAATTTGCAGATATAGACCTGGCGAAGGAACGGGCTAAAAATATTAAATGGCGTGCCATTGAAACACTTGACCAGCAATTGGAAACCTTTGAGTTGAATTTTACAAAACGAGGTGGCAAAGTTATTTGGGCAGAAGATTCTCAACAGGCCATTGATGCAATACTCAATATCTGCAAAGCAAAAAACTGCAAACAACTGGTCAAAAGTAAGAGCATGGCCACCGAAGAGATTCACCTGAATGATGCACTGCAAAAAAATGGTATTGAAAGCGTAGAAACCGATTTGGGTGAATATATTCAACAGCTTGATGGAGAAGCACCCTACCATATTGTTACACCTGCCATGCATAAAAGTAAGGAGGATGTGGCAAAACTATTTAATGAAAAACTAGGTACCCCCATAAATTATACACCAGAGCAATTAACCCAGGTGGCTCGTAAAATTTTACGTAAAAAATATACCGATGCCCAAGTAGGTGTAACCGGTGCTAATTTTATAATAAGTGATATTGGCGGTATAGCCGTTACCGAAAATGAGGGCAATGCAAGGTTAAGCTGCGCCTTTCCTAAAACACATATTGTTATTGTTGGCATAGAAAAAGTGATTCCCTCCATAACAGACCTGGCCTTGTTTTGGCCAATGCTTTCCACTTTTGGTACCGGGCAAAAAATTACAGTGTACAACACTATTATTACAGGGCCAAAGCAGGCCAATGAAATTGATGGACCGGAAGAAATGTATGTGATTTTATTGGATAATGGCAGGACAACTATTTTAAAAAATCCTGCACAACGGCAAAGTTTATATTGCATCCGGTGTGGTGCCTGTTTAAATGTTTGCCCTGTATATAAAAATATTGGTGGGCATGCCTATGGTGTCACTTACAGCGGACCAATTGGAAGTGTGATTACGCCCAACCTACAGGGCATGAAGGATTTTAAGCATTTAAGCTTTGCATCTTCCCTTTGCGGTGCCTGCACAGAAGTGTGCCCAGTAAAAATAAACCTTCATGAATTGCTACTGGAAAACCGGCGTGAATCTGTTGAGGAAGGACTTACAACTTTGAGCGAAAAAATATCCTGGAAACTTTGGAAAATGGCCAGTCTTAAAAGGGCATTGATGAATATAGGGAATGGGAATATAAAAAGCAACGTGGTAAACAGTTTGTTTAAAGGATGGGTCAAACACCGCAGCAGCCTTAATTTTAGCCCAAAAACATTTAATGAAATGTGGAAGGAGCGGCTAAACAAGTAATTTTTTGGTATATTTGATTAGAAGAAAAAAGTAATAGAACATAAAAAATTTAAGACCTTATAGGAGTACTTTGCTTATGAAAAAAAAGTGAAGTAAAACATGAATATTATTTTGAAAATTTAATTAAAATGGCAGGCACTTCATTTTTGCACAATCTAATCATCGACAATTTATTTTTGCTAGGAACATGTTTTTAAAAGATAAGAGTGAACGCATTTTTATGGAAGGCTTTAAAGTATTTATTAAAAAAGAGAATATTTTTTTTATCCGGATGTACTGGTTGCTTTACCGGAGCAACATGAATATAATTATACACAGCCGGTTCTTATTGCAGAAGTATTAGGTGAACGCACCCGCAAATTTGATATGGTTGATAAATTCAGCCAAAAACAAAAACCGGATACTTTACAATATTATTTATTGGTAGAGTTAGAAAAACAAATGATCATCACGTATAAAAAAACAACGGATTTGAACTGGCAAGCATTTACTCATAATAACCTTTCAGATATTGTGGACCTGCCACAACTCAATATCAGTATTACATTGAAAGAAATTTACCAAGCTTAATGAAGCTGCTTTTATACTCCCAAACAAATACCCCCCGTTTACGGTACACCTGTAATTTTATTTTTAAAGAATTAATGGGTATTAAGTTTGCTATTACCAGTAATGATGAAGAGTTTAAAGAATATAATGATGTAAAAATAAATTACAGCAACCACTCAATTTGCAAAAAGGAATTCCATATTTCATCTATTGATTTATTATTTCAACAAAATAAAACACCGCAAATAATTGATTGTTTTGAAATAAATGATCATAAAGCCTTTTTTAAAACAGCCAACGCTGACCTTCCCTTTGATATTTTTGCAGCTTCCTTTTATTTGCTCAGCCGTTACGAAGAATACTTGCCACACCAAAAAGATATGTATGGCAGGTATGCACATGAAAATTCA
>NZ_JACMOO010000403.1 GCF_014377975.1 Ferruginibacter sp. | reverse complement strand
TAGTTGCACAAAAGCATTCTTCATTTTTTCACCCAAATCGTTACCAGATTGAATTTTATAATAAAAAGGAGCATTAACATCCCCAATAGTTTCATCAATAGCATCTGAGAAAAAGATAAATTTATCAGCTGTTACATGCTCAGCAATATTTAAAGTATGCTTTAAAAGCTTCTGGTAAATTGCCAGGGCCATATCATCCCCAATGGTTGCGGCCAACCTTGTTTTTACTTTCCCTTTTACCGGATTTTTAATAAATATAATCAACGCATTTTCCATCATAGTTCGCTGAAATTGAGTGATGAAATAGTTGCTGCAAAAAGCCTTGCTAATTTTGCATCCGCCTTACCTGCCGTTTCAATTATTTCGGCAATGTTAACCGGTTTTAAATGATCAGGATCGCATTCATCGGTAATTACGGATATAGCAGCACAAGGCAATTTTACATGATTGGCAGCAATTACTTCCGGCACAGTTGACATACCCACCATATCAGCTCCAATCACTTTCAGGTACTTATATTCAGCTCTTGTTTCCAGGTTGGGGCCATTAACCGCTGCATATACTCCTTGCTTCAATTCAATATTTGATTTAGCCGAGTTACTTTTTAACAGTCTATTTAATGTTGCATTGTACGGCATGCTCATATCAGGAAAGCGGCCACCCAATTCATCGAAATTTTTGTCAGTTAATGGGTTGCCCGATTGAAGATTGATATGATCATCCAGCAACACCAGGTCGCCTTTTTTATAATTTAAATTTATTCCTCCTGCAGCATTGGAAAGTAACAATACTTTTATGCCAAGTAGTTTCATAACCCTTACAGGAAAAACAATTTGCTGCATTTCATATCCTTCATATTGGTGAAACCTTCCTTGCATGATCAATACCTTCTTTTCTGCAATCCTTCCATATACTAAATTGCCTTTGTGAAACTCCACCGTTGCTGTTGGAAAATTTGGTATATCACTATAAGGAACAGTGATTATTATTTCTATCTCATCTAAAATTTTATTGAGTCCCGTTCCTAAAACAATTCCGATTTCAGGATTAATAATTCCTTTACCTGATAAATATTCCGTTGTTTCTATTAGTTGTTTCATAATTGTTGCGTTTAGAAGATGCGCTATTTTCTTAGCTTTTCACCCTACGTCCTTTTTGGATGCAGTTTGGTGTTCTTATTCAGATGTAAATCCAATTGTCTTTGTGGTAAGCAGCAGCAGGCGCTTTCCCAAACCGCAGCATTAAAGCCTTTAGCCCGGTTTTTAACTCACCCCAAAAATGTGGTGGCTGTTTGTAACCTAATACCCGGTATCTGTCTGGCTTTATCTTTCCTTTTGCTTCTTCAAATTTTTCAAATGAAGCAACCCCGTTTTCAAATTTGCCCATGTATTCACTAATGAAATCTCCAGATTGGTTATCGCTGTATTTTTCTTCGCCCCACTTTCAGCAAAGGCCGATAAATTTTCCGGCACTTCAATGCCACCGCAACGGCATTGCCATACCAAAGGTGCGTAAGCCTGCCGCATATCTTTAAATGGTTCCGCCGTCCCGTCAAAATAATCTTTATGCGCTAATATTTTCGGCACATTATTATTATCCATTTCTTTACCACCATGGTCACCGTTGCAAAAAAAGCCGGCAATTCGTCCTTCAAGATGATTGATCATTAGTTCTTTCCACTGTTCTGATTTCTCTAATGCAATGGCCATTTCAGGATCTTTATATGACATCAATTTTTCATCCGTATTGCCAACGTTCATGCAAACCAATCTGTCGAACATCAGCTTCACGTTACTGGCAGGCGCATACCAGTTCGCCGGTCCGATAATTGCCCATGTGTGAATATCTGCCATCTTAATTATCAGCATTCTGGCCTTATTGTCCACACCGGGGCAATTGTACTTATTTCTGCCCGAGCCTTTAATGATCAGCACGCTGAATGGCCTTTTATCAACCGTCAGTATTGATTTTTTGTCGTTTGGCTTCATCCCTTTAAATTACTAATTAATCTCTTTATCAATGGGCAGTCCAACAATATTTGTCATCAGTCGTAAAATTTATCGTTAGTAATAGCTACATGGAAAACATTTGGAACGGTATAAAAAATTATTACATCACGCTGGGTAGAAACTACCATGTTGATCCACTGATTTTTTTGGGCATCCATTTAGTCGCTACACCTTTGTTTATGTTAACCGTTGCATGGCTCATTAAGAATTACCGGCAAAGTAAATCCATCGAATGACCGTTAATTTTCTCACTTTTTATTTTTAATGCAGCGAATATCTACCTCGTAATTCTTGGTAAAAATATACCGTTGTGGGTATATTTTGTTCTTGTAATCACCACCATTATCAGCGGATATTTTTCCTATAAAAAAATACAAACAAAATAAATAAAGATTAACAATAACCTCTTCATCATACATAAGTTACTTTCAAAAAATAAATCGTTCCTCGTTATCACGTGCCTGAAAGCTCCGCCGGTTTTATTATGTACAGTTTTTCTGTTTAAGAATTTAGCAACGACCTATGCCATTATTTTAGTTCCATTGTCTTACTATTAATGTGCTTCAAAAAGAAAAGATCACAATACAAACAAATATTTTCTACCACTGCTGTTTCAACTTTTGCCTGGTCCACCGATATGCCAATATGTTCACCCATTTGCCAGGGCTCACCTAAATTTAATTTTTGAAATACTTCCATTTTAGATATCCGTTGTAACACGTCAGCCACCTTCTCTTTTCTTGCATCGCCCATCGGGTATTTTGTTCCGGGGCAGCAGGGATTTATTTTCCAAAGTTGAATGGAAATTTCCATCGGCAATTCGGTGCCTCCCAGGAAACCTCTTGCACCCGATAATATTTTACAAAAATTATGGTCGGGGTTCTTTAACCAGTTATTTTTTTCCATTGCTCTGCCCCTTGCCCAATTTCCACCAAGCCACATATCTTCTGTTGCACCCCAATAACCAAAGGAAAGTTTATCATTTTTCAGGTAAGTATCTTTTTCAATTAACGGCGATGTATTTTCGTCACTAAAGCCACGGGAAAAGAATAATTGCTTGAGCACTTCCAATCTTGCGCCTGCATTTTTATGGTACCGGTCTATGCTTGCCAGGTCAATACGGGTAACTCCCTTTTCAACAAGTGTATCCAATATTTCACCCGATAACAAATCACCATTTGTTTGCAACATAATTTGTGTAGCACCTTTAAATTTTTCTTGCAGGCGATCTAATATCTTGTACAATAATTTTTTTTCCGTTAGCGGTTCTCCTCCTGAAAGAATCAGCCTGTCAACAGTATCTGGCAGGTTACCAATGATCTTCATGCAATCTTCTTCTGAAATTCTTTCTCCCTGCGGGCCAGAGCTATTGTAACAGTGGTCGCATTTATCATTACACAATTGAGTAAAAACCCAATAGATACTTTCATAATGATTATAATTATTCTCCGTATTCATAATTTATAAGTTTTGCCAGAAAGTAATTTCCTGTTGTGCACCGGTAATACTGTCTGAAATGAATGATTTTTTACTATCGTAAATTTTAAGTTTCCCTGCATTCATATAACCAATGCCATCTCCCATCAATAATGCTTCTTTAATGTCGTGGGTAACAAAGATGGAAGCAATATTAAATTCCGCGGCAACCTGTTTAAATAGTCGCTGCATCTCTGCACGTGTTTGTGTATCCAGGTTGCCAAACGGCTCATCTAATAATAATAAAGGAGGGTTTATTATTAATGACCTGCCAAAATTAACCCGTTGTTTTTGTCCGCCTGAAAGCTGGTGTGGCATTTTTTTATGATGGCTTTGCAGACCAAGACTGGCAAGCAGTTGATTTACTTTTGTGTCAACAACTACTTTTTTTTCTTTTTTAATCCGAAGGCCAAATGCAATATTTTCAAATACATTTAAATGCGGAAACAGCAATGGCTCCTGGCTCATATAAACAATATGGCGCAGGTTGGCAGGCAGCGTATTAATATTTGTTCCCTTCAAAATAATGTCACCTTCATCTTGTAAAACAACACCGGCAATAATTTTAAGTAAGGTGGATTTACCACAACCCGATTTCCCCAAAATACTAAGTGTATGGTTTTCATTTAACGTAAGGCAAATATTCTCAAGCACAGGTTCTGTGGAAAATTGTTTACTGATATGTTGAATGTTTAACAGCATTAATTCAATTTAGAAAATACAAATCTTTTGTTGATCCATAAAAATATAGCGGGTGGAAAAACAATGATGCAACTGCTCAATGCCGCATAAAAAATATTTGCTTCCCCAATGTATTGATACACTTTAAGTGTAAGTGTCTGTACTTTTCCAACACCAATAATTGTTGTTAATCCATACTCAAACCAAGAGATAAGAAAGGTTTGAAAAAAACAAACCAATAATTGTGGTAAAGCCATCGGCAATAGCACTCTAAAAATCGTTTGCTGCAAATTACTTCCGAGGGTTGTACTTACCTGCTCCAAAGCACGGATATTTTCGTTCCAGAAACTCCTTAATAATAATATACTGAACGGGATTGTAATGATGAGTTGTGCAATTACAACACCTGTAAAAGTGCCCGATAAATTAAACAGGATAAAAAAATGGTTCAGCAGCAGCGAGTAAATAACCGGCGATAACGCCAGTGGAAAATAGCAGGCAAACAATAAGTATTTTTTTTTGCGCTGCAATGATATGGAACGGCTTATGGTAAAACCGGTAATGGTGGAAACAATGGCTACTATTAATGCAATAAAGAATGAAAGCTGTAAGCTTTGTAAGAGTCCGCCGCTGTTTTGCATTAATCTACTCCATCGCTCTGTACTATAGCCCGAAGGCAGCAAATGTGGAAAATTCCATCCATCGGCGATTGATAATATGAAGAGAAAAACAAATGGCATCATGAATAAGAGCAATGCTAAAAATGCTATCGGGCGTTTTAAGTATTTCATGATATTGCCTGGTTTTTTGATTTTAAAAAAACAGCTAATAATAATATAACCGCTACGGAATAAACAAGTGATAAAAAATAGCCCTGAGGAATGTCCATTAAATTATATCGTTGCATTTTGCGGACAATAAGTACTGAAATCATTTGAGGGCTTTGCTGTCCAAGTATCAATGGAATTTCGTAAGAGCCAAAAATAAAAATGAAATAAAGTAATATCGTATTTATTCCTTTTTTTAGCAATATCGGAACAACAATTTTTTCAGCAATTTTTACTGAAGATGCACCCAGTGTTTTAGCTACATTGGATAATGCCTTTATATTTTCTGCCTCGTATATGTTTGAAAAGAAAATCAGGAAGAAAGGTGTTGCCATTAGCACATGCGTAGTTATTATTCCGATACCTAATTTATCATTCACCATATCCGGAAACTGGCTAAGATCGTTGATGATATTTGTCTGGTATAACACTCTTGAAAGAAAACCAGTCTTGTTTAACGACTGCAAGGAAACAAACGCTGTAACGATGGCAGGTAAAGCCAGCAGTAAATATGGAAAAAACGACCATTTGCTTTTTGTAATGGCTGTTTTAAAAAACAGTACGCCGGTTATTGCAAGTAAAAAAGAAATAAGTATAGAGCAAACCGCGATATAAAAACTATAGCTTAATGAAAAAAACATTTCCGTGTTTTGCAGCAGGCTTGAAACATGCGTTGTAGTAAAACCATGGGACAAAATACCCGTTAAACCAAACGAATATAGTATTGCATAAACAAGACTGCCTGCAAATGGTAACAGTACCAAAAGCATAAAGCAAACAATGCCTGATCGGTTTATAATTTTATTGTTCAATAACATATTTTCTAAAGTCTTCGTTAAGTCTTATCATGTATTCCGGCGCCAATTCCATCAACGCTTTGGGTTGAATATCTGCCCTGTTTGGTCCATACACTCTTGTTTGAAGGGAATTAAATGCTGCCTTTTCCGCTGCGCTAAGTTTATTTAAATCAAGCACAGTTCCGTCTCCCCAAACAGAAGATTTTTGTTTTTCTAATTGTGCATCCGGTGAAACCATAAAATTGATAACAACCATGGCTGCCGCCTTTTGGTTACTGTTTTTTGTTATGCCGAGGTAGTGCGAATTTTGTATGGTGCCGGCATCAAATACATACGACCGGGCAAATGCCGGGAGTGTGCCTTCAGTAACTTTGTTATCCACTTCACCATCATTATTACTCATGGTAAAGTAAAGTTCGCCCTGCGAAAACATCTGGTGCATGGGTGCCACAGCATTGGGAAAGGTTTTGCCCGACTTCCACAAATAGGATTTTATACCATTGATATATTGCCATAACTGCCCCGAATAAATTTTGTATTTGGCTTCATCAAAAGGGCCTGCAAGTGAACCGCCACCACCGGCGATATCTATTAATAAAGACTTTAAAAAAGTAAGCCCTGTAAAATCAGTAGGAATTGTAAACTTGCCAGGGTTTTGTTTTACATAATTTTCAAGTTCGGGCCTGTTTTTAGGGGGCGACAGCACTTTATCTTTATTGTAAATGATACATAATTGCACATTTCCCCAGGGGCATTCCATACCATTTACCGGTGTTTGAAAATCATATTTAATAAATGGGTTGTCAAAATTTATCAATTTCGAGTTGGGCAATTTGGAAACAAACGGTCCAAACAGCGCATCAATTTGTTTTAGCTGGTAAAAGGTTTCTCCGTTTATCCAGCACATGTCAATTGCACTGTTAGTTTTTGTGGCTTCTTTTTCCCCCATTAAAATAGATACCAATTGATTACCCTGCCCTGCAGTTATATTCAACGTGATTCCATACTTTTCTTTTACTGAAGGCACTACGTAATTGTTTATGTATTTATTTATTTGCGGATCACCCTGCCACATCATAAAATTCACCGTTTGTCCTTTGGCCTGATTTAATATTTCTTTCCATGAAAGTTGTGAAGGATCCTTTTCTTTACTTGTACTATTGCTGTTGCATGCACCCAAAAAAATTGCAGTAAGCACTAATAATAAACTAGTGTATTTTTTCATCTACGTCAAAAATTAATAAAAAGAAAGGGGCAGTTTTAAAACCCCTTTCCTAAAAAATGTGTACTTAAAATGCATACTGTGCACCAAACTGAAACTGGCGTGGCGCTCCGGAATTCTTTTGAACAATACCATTGCTTCTGGGGCCAATTTGTATCTGGTTACTTTGGGTGGCGTTATTGCTATAGCCACTCAGGTTCTGCGTATTGAAGATATTAAATATGTCGGCCCTTATTTCAAGTGTACCGGCATGTTTCAATTTAAGGTTGTATTGAAGTCCAATGTCAAATAATTTGTTCCAGGGTAAACGGTCGCTGTTGCGGGTTTCGCCGGGTTGCCTGTCGCTGTTACCAACATAGGCATCACCGAAACTTCCGCCATCACCATTTAAATCTGTTGTACCACCATAGAGGTTTGCCTGCGGTATCCTGTTTATGGGTTGCCCGCTTTGTAATAAAGTTGCCATAGTGATACTGAATTGTTTTACCGGATAATAATAAAACACGGCACTAACAACATGCCTACGGTCATTTAGTGAAGGTCCCCATTCAGCGGTATAATTGTTAGCATCCGCCGCCCTGAAATTAATATCATCCGTATTATTTTTCAAACTTGATAAAGTGTAAGAAAGAAAATAGGCATATTTATCTTCGGCTTTATCCTTTTTAATATTTACACTCAAGCCTATGTATTCGGATTTTCCACCCGCATCAGTCATCGTTACATTTCTGGAAACGCCTCTTACTTTTTGGCCATTAATTAATCCGTAATAACCCTGTGCATCAGTATAAATTGGTACCGGCCTTGTTGCATTTGCATCAGTTTCACTTCTGGCTGTTGTACCATTTAGTGGAATAACATAAGAAGAAGGCGCATTCAAATCAAGCAAACGGAATAAATTATAACCCCGGTTATACACTACATCAGTATAAAACAAAACCTTATTATTGATCTGGTATTGATAACCGATTGTTGATTGCCAGGTATATGGATTTGAATAGCCACCCGGGTTTAATATTCTTCGTTCAAAACTAAAGGCATTGTCCCGCTGGCCTTGTAAGGATGCGGCTGAGGGGCCATTGAGATAAGTTACATTGGTTGCAGCAGCAGAAATATTTCCATTAAAGGTAACTTTTGAAAGGTCAGTATTGGCTGGCAATATCCCTTTTGCAATTAATGCCTGTAATTCTGATTTATAATCTGCGCTGGTTGTATTTTGTTGCAATGCATCACTGTAAATAGTGTATAGCACCTTGTCGTAAAACAAGCCGGTACCACCTCTGATGCTGCTGCGTTCTGTTAATTTATAATTGATACTTGCCCGTGGCGCTATATTATTCCAATCTCCCTTGCTGCCGCCGCCTTTTGAAAGATTATCATAATCGTATCGTAAACCAAATGTAAAATTCAACTTGCTGCTGATTGAATAAAGATCTTCAACATAAGCGGTATAGATGCTTTGGCGTTTACCAAATTTTATTGGCCTCAACTCGATGCTATAATCGGATACTTTAGCATTTGAGGGTATATCAGTAATAGCTAAACCTGCGCCTTTATTTGATGCTTTCAATGCTGCAACCTGTGCTGCATTCAGGTCAACCTGGTAGGATCCGGCAGGAGTACCGCCTCCAAATAAATTATGGTTAGCTGTAATTATTTCCACACCAACTTTTAGGGTATGTTTATTAAAATACCATTTAAATTTTTGCTGCACCTGCTCCGTACTTTCATGCGAATCAAACACATAACCAGGGTGTCCTAATTCGGCAATGGTTGCCAGGTTGGAGGAAGAATCACGGACAGTAACCTGGGGGCTATTGGGATTATTTGGCCTTGCATAGTTCCAGCGGAAACGACTATACTGCAGGTTAGTTTCACTGGAAAAATTCGCTTTTGTGTAGCTGTTTTTCCAGGCAATCAGCATTGAATTTCTATCTTGTTTATTACCCGATGATGGAAACGCAACACCGCCATCGAGCCCACCACCCTGCCGTTCTATATTTACAATACCAACATTAACACGTAAGGAGGAATGGAAATGGGAATTCCAAAGCTGGTCTATTTTACCTGATAAATAGGTAAAGCTGTTTGTTCCTTTTACAGTAGCATTTACACCCAATTGTGGAGAGGAGAGCAGGTTATCTTTACCATCAATAGTTTGCTCCGCATTCAAAAAATAGAAAGTCTTATTTTTTTTGATAGCGCCACCCAATGCAAAACCAAATTGTTTACGGGAAAAACCATTTTTTACGTCATTGCCAGAAAGGTCTTTTTGAGTAAATGCTGTTTTACCATCAATGGAAGGACCAGGCCTTGTAAGATAAAATACTTCTCCCTTAAAATCATTGCTGCCACTTCGGGTTGTTATATTAAATAAGCCATTGGCAGTATTTCCAAATTCAGCAGAATAGTTATTGGTGAGTACGCTTACGTTTTGAGTAAACCCAAGTGGTATGGCAAATTTCTGTCCACCTAAAAATCCTTCATTGTTATCAAGGCCATCAATCAGGTAAGAACTAAATAATGAATTAGCCCCGTTAATACTCACATTTGGAGCCTCCGGGTAAAAACCAGTGGCTTGAGTTACATTTGGTAACCTGAAAAGCGAGCGGGTAATATCGCGGCCTTCAATGGGTAGGGTTTCTAATTCCTTTCTTTTTAACTGCGCAGATACTTCGGCATTGATGGTGTTGATTTTTGAACTGCCGGAAAATACTTTAACTTCTTTCAATTGGCTCACTTTCTTTTCTGTTGCAATAATTTGCACAGAGGGAAATTCATTAGTTCGTAGTTGTATATTATCAACGGATTCTGAAACATACTTGTCGGTGACCAGGCTTATTTTATAGGAGCCTGCGATGCTTAGGGATTTAAAAATAACTTTACCAGTCGGGTTTGACTGCAGTGTTTGTTTAAAACCAATTTCTTTATTTTCCAATGAAACCATTACATCATCAACTGGCTTAAAAGTTAATGAATTTGTGACGCTAACTGATAAGTCTACCTGCGAAAAGGCAGCGAATGAAAATAGTATTAGGGCTAAAAATATGACGTACTTCAGCATAAAAATGTTTTATAAATTAAATAATTTGTTAGAAAAACTTACAAAACAAACAAAGGAGGTGCCCTTAATCCTTTACTATAAAAAATTATAATTGAAGTGCCGATTTGATCAAATATATTTTGTCGGGCAGGATGGTGGCTTAAAAATAATAGGATTATTTTTCTTAAAGAGGATTTAAAGCTTGATAATTTAAGCACAAAACTGGCTTCTGCGCGGGTATTGAGATTATATAAAACCGGCAGAATTTCAATATCGTTGCTGGTATTTAATAAATTATATAGTTCATCAAAAAGGCGGTTGGTCTGCCAATGTAATTCCTGAAAAGATCTTGAATCAAAATTTGACTTAGTAAGGCCAATAAGATATGCCCCCCCTCTATTATCTTTTCCGATTACTTCTTTATTTACGTTCAATGCTTCAAATGCATTCCTTATTTGCCTGGCTTTCAATTGAGGGCAATCATTGCCTACCACGATAACTTTGCTATACCCTTTTGAAAAAACACTCAAGACAGCATTGGTAATTTTTTCTCCAAAAGTGCAACCAATTTGCTTCTTTTCCGATATAAAAAAATAGGGTAATTGTGTCTTTATTACCAGACTTTCTACGTTTTTATTAAAAAAATCAAATAATAATTCATCGCCGTTTCCGGATGAGAGAATATGTTTGCTTATCCTTTCCTTTTTGCCTGTTTGTGCAAATATTATTATTGCTACCTGTTCTTCCTTCATCTAAATAAATTATGCCTCTATTTTAATAAGCTATTACTTTATAAATTATAACGTTTCCTGACAATCTTTGTTGGTTTTAAATTAATCAAAACCAACTGGTAGGCGACTCTACCATATTTACTTGTATGGTATTTATTTTCTTGACAAGTTTAACCTGGTGCTTTTTTAAGTTTTGGGTTCATTTTGTTGATTTTAATATTATTTAATGTCTTATATAATCAATTTTTCAGCAGATAGTCGGAATCCTTATAACTAATCCAGGCATATTCTCAATATTTATAACCCGTTCCGCCTTCTTTTTCCAGTTCAACGCCAAGTGATAGCACAATCCTGTTCACAAAATTAAAATATGCAGTTACCAGCACAGTGTCCAAAATTCCCTCATCCGTAAGCCCCGCAGTTTTTAATGTGTTTGTATGGTCGTTATTGTCATGCTCCGCAGGATATTTTGTTAAATGAATAGCAAACGTACACATGGCTGCTTCTCTGAATGATAATCCTGCTATTTTATAATCTGCAATCAGCTTAGTTACCCTTGCCTCATCTTTCCAATAGTTATTCAATGCCACAGCATGATGGGTTTTGCAATAAACACAGCCATTGGTTACAGAAACAACCACAGCTATCATTTCCTTTTCCGGCCTTGATAAAGATGTTTTAGCAAACATTATATCCATATACAAATTAAGGTGGCTTTGTATAGATGCCGGGTGAAGGCTTTGTACTGCCAGCACTTCAGAAACTTTACCTCTTTTTTCGATAAGATTAGCAAATACCTCACTCAATATTCCTGTTGCTTCATCGGGTTGTATCAATTTTATTCTTGCCATAACCAAGTGTTTTTTATTTAAGTTTTTCCTTTATTTAAAACTTAAATAATGTTTAGTAGTCTCGAAAACGCTGAACTCATAGACCCTTTCGTTTTTCCATTATTTATTTTTAATTCACTTAAAACAAACAATAGAAGCAACGAATATTCCAGCAGTATAACCCACATGTTTTCATTATATACTTTCAGCCAATAAGGAAAATATGACAATGGAATAAGCAATGAAAAAACAACTGGGAACTTATATTTAGTAAATACCCCCAACGCAACAAGGGTGCTGATATACCAGGGATGTACCATTGCAGCACTTAGAAAATAAATAAAAAATATCCAGAGTGCCTTTTCGAAAAGGACTTCTTTTTTAAATCTAAAAAATGAGATAAACAGAATTAGCACTAAAGCGATTGCTCCTAACATCGATGCAATCTGTGCGGAATAATCATTATCAGAAACCAGTTGGCTGATCCGTACAAAGAGGTAATAAAAACTTCCATTAAATTCAAAGAGGTTGTAATACTTGCCCACGCTGTCGCTTAAATGAGCGAACAGCTGGTGATCGATAAGAGGAATAAAAAGGATGGTGGTAAAAACAACAGTAAGCAATCCGGTTTTAAAAAAGCGCCAAAAGCCCAGGTACATTAAAAACAAAGGGGCAAGCATAACCGGTAAAATTTTAGAACAGATGGCTAACGCCCAAAACAAAGCGGCGAATGCAATTTTATTTTTTTCTAAAAAGTAAAAAGTAAAAACTAAAAAGCAAATCAGCAGTGCTTCAAAGTGAACATTTCCGGTAAGTTCTACAATAACCAATGGGTTAAGCGCATACCATAAAATATTTCTTGATGGTAAATTTTTTCCTTTTGAAAGCAGCAATAAACCGTACAATGTAAAACATTCAGCTATAAAAATAAACAGCTTCATCACTACTGCTGCTCCATAAGGGTTGGCCGGAAAAAGCTTTGCCGCTATCGCAAAAATATATTGTAATACTGCAGGGTAAATTGTAAAGGATTCCTGCGATTCTGGTATCAGGTTATTGTACAGGAACTGTAACTGACCATCTGCATGAGTAGATAGATACTCTTTGGGTGTAAATGAAAAAGGATTGACATGATGCAAAAACATTTTACCATCCCATATAAACCTGAAATAATCATCTGATAATGCTGGCAAACTGAATACAGCAAATAACCTCAACATGATCGCTAAGCCAATACAAAATTCTAGAGAAAAAATTTGTTCCTCTTTTACGATATAGAAATAAGATGCAAATAATAAAAGGAATGACAGATAAATTGCAAAAAAATTACTTCTTGGTAGTTGATATAAAAGTATAAGATATACCAGCATCGTTAAGCCGGTAATTAACGGTATAATAAATTTTCTATGTTGCTGGGTTACCTGCATTTTAAATGTATCTGAAAATAGTTGTAATGATTTTATATCCTGCTCCCAGCGTTCCTTTTACTGTTCCACTCACTTTTGAAACGCCAATCCTTTTCCTGTAATCCACAGCAACCTCGCAGGTTTTCATTTTTAATTTTGCCGCTTTGAGTTGCATTTCAACAGTCCAGCCATAATTTTTATCCGCCATATTCAATGCAATCAGCGATTTGTATTTAATGGCCCTGAATGGTCCCAGGTCGGTATAATTGGTTTTGTACAACCACTTCATCAATGTAGTAGCCAGTTTATTGCCTAATACCTGTTGTGGCATCATTGAACCTTTAGCTTTTAATCCTAAATTTCTTGAACCAATAACCATATCATAATCTTCCTCAATAATTGGTTTTATTACAACCGGCAATTGTTCGGGATAGTCAGAATAATCTCCATCAATAAAGACTACAATTGCTGGAGGCGTTTTCATATTTTTAAGGTATTCAATTCCCGTTAAGCAGGCATTACCATATCCTTTCAATTGCTGGAACAAAACCGTTGCTCCAGCCCGCTTAGCTTTATTAGAAGTATTGTCTGTTGAATTATTATCTACCACAATAATTTCAGTAACCAGTTTAGCCGGTAGGTCATGAATTACTTTTGCGATAGAGTTTTCTTCATTGTAAGCTGGTATAATAACTACGATCTTGTTCTCCAAATGTTTACTATTATAATTTTACTTCAATGCGGTTGTTACCAATAAGTATCGGATCATTGTTAATACGGTCTGAAGCTTTTCCATTCTCCAGTTTAAGAACCCCCCGTGGACAAACCTCTGCACAAATTCCGCAACCTACACAAGATGCTCTAACAATATTTTGACCTTTTTGTGCATAAGATCTTACATCAATTCCCATTTCGCAATAGGTAGAACAATTGCCGCAACTGATGCACTGTCCACCGTTAGTGGTAATCCGGAAACGACTTTTATACCGTTGAATGATTCCAAATATCGCTGATAACGGGCAGCCAAACCTACACCAAACTCTGTTTCCCAAAATTGGATATAACCCTGTACCAATTACACCGGCAAACACCGACCCAATAAGAAATCCATACCATGTCTGTACCGTTTCAGTTGCCGTACCCAACAGGCTGCCATGACTGAAATAATTTATTAGAGTTATTGCAGTGAATAAAGTAATCACAACCAATACACTATAAATCATTATCCGCTCAATTTTCCAGGCAATTAATTTTTTACTGGATAATTGCCGGAACGGATCTCCTGCAGTTTCTGCAAGGCCGCCACATCCGCATACCCAACTGCAATACCAACGTTTTCCAAAAAAATAAGTAAACAATGGCACAATGATTATTAATAACACGATGCC
>NZ_JACMOO010000402.1 GCF_014377975.1 Ferruginibacter sp. | reverse complement strand
TTAATCCAACGGCGCAGCCCCTTCACTCTCCTTGTTCCTGTTGTCCTTTTTAAATTCCAGCTTTCCAAACTTCCAGGTAAAGTTGATGCCTATGGAACGGAAAGGTATTTTGCGTAAACCATTTACAGAAAAGCCGGGGCCAAACAACACCGTTTTTTGATTTACATATTCCTGCATAAAATTATTGGCTGTAAGTGCCAGGCTGCCTTTCTTTTTCCAAAACTGTTTGCGCATGGCAAAACTGTACGTGGTAAATGACGGATACCTGCCCTGTGCCTCGTACCTCGCAGAATTGAAGTTGCCAAAAAATTCGGCTACCAGCGTATTAGTAAACTCGTAATTGGCATTGAGATTAACGCGGTAATTAAAACTGTTGTAATCATAGCCCTGATCCAGCGTATTAATGGTATGCCGTCTAAATAAAAATACATTACTTCGCAGGCCCAGCTTGGTATTGATATGTACATCTGCAAAAAGATTCATACCCAGATTTTGCTCCATGCCAATATTTTGGCGGGTGTTTACCGTAACATTGGTATACGTAGTGTCGCCAACTTTATAGGATGGATAATATACCAGGTACGGTTGTATGTCGTGTTCATTAACCCTGTAAAATAAATTTAACATAACAGAGCCAGATTTACCAAGATCCCTGGAATATCCCAATTCAACGCGGTGGCCAATTTCGGGTTGAAGGTAGGGATTACCCGCAGTTAGATTTTTAGGGTCGTTTGTATTTACAAAAGGATTCAGGTCTTCATACCCTGGCCGCTCTATTCTTTTAGAATAACTCAATTTAACGGTGTGATGGTCCCCAATTTTTTTTGATAAAAATATCGAAGGTACCAAAGTATTGTATCCTGGAATTTTTACCTGGTGCTGCGCATTGGAATAGTAAGAATTTATTTCTGTTCGTTCATAGCGGCTTCCGATTTTTGCCTGAAATAAACCGGCTACCGGAAAACTTATTTCTCCATAAAGTGCATATACTTTTTGATGGTATTTTAAATCATTGCTCAAAGAAAAATCTGGCTGGTACTCTTGCGTCACTGGACGGTAGCCATCTACGTTGGAAGTGCTGTTGATATTATAATAGGATGTCTTGCTACCAACACCCAGGATAACATCTTTTTTCAGCGGTTGGGTATAATCTATTTTTATTTCTGTATTATTAGTTTTGCCGGGGTTATTGCTTCTTCTGCCATAAAATAAAGAATCCTGTGGTAACAGTGACTGCTCATTGGCGGAAGTATTTTTATTGTTACCAAAACTGGTGTTTACACTTATCTCCAGTTCCTGGTCTTCTTTTGCAAAGGTTCTTTTATAATTTAAACCAGCATCCACATTTTTAAATGTATAAATATAGTTGGAGTTGATTGCAGATAATATGGATGGTTCACCCACTACTTTATCTGAATGCAGCGCCTGGTTGGTTTGGCCGTTGCCGGTATAACCAAAATCATTGTACGATACTGAACCAGAAAGGCTGTTGAATTTTTTATAGGTCCAGTCAAAACCTGTACCCGCCTGTATTCCATGCCTTTCAAACTGTCCTGTACCTTCCTGGTGCAGTGTGTTGTTGCTAATGCTGTCTTGGGTAAAACGGTCGCTGCTGGAATGAGTGGTAGAAGTCAATCGCTGGTTACCACTTACAAAAGCATTCACACCAAAATTATTATTGCGGGCATTTAAATTAAACGATCCATTTTCATTGCGTGTACCGGCGGTTAATGATAAATTGCCATTGTAGCCCTTGGCAGTATTGGTTTTTAAAATGATATTGATGATGCCGCCCAAACCCTGTGCATCGTATTTGGCACCGGGGTTGGTAATTACTTCAATGCTTTTGATCTGGCTGGCGGGTATTGATTGCAGTACATCGGTGATGCTGCTTCCAAAAGCAGTAGAGGGTTTTCCGTTAACCAAAAAACGAATGCCCGAACTACCTGCCAATTGTACATTGCCATCCACATCTATCGAAACCTGGGGTACTTTTTTTAGTACATCCGTTGCCACACCCGATTGAGAACTAATGTCTTTCTCTGCATTGTAAACCATTTTATCAATCTTATTTTCAATCAGTTTACTTTGTGCTACAATTGTTACAGACTGCAGGTTGGTTTTTTGTGGATCAAGAGATATTGTTTTTATATCCACCACTGAATTGGTTTTATTCAACGACACCTCTTTTATTTTAAAAGGCTTGTATCCTATAAATTCACATACAATTGTATATACACCGTCTTTAATTTCTTTTATCATAAAGTGACCTGTTTTATCAGTCACAGTTCCGGTTAATGGTTTGCTGCTGCCTTTTAAAAATAAACTAACAGTGGCATATTCCAACGGAAGATGGGAGATAGAATCGTTGATGATACCCGTGATAGTGTTATCAGTGGATTGCTGTGCTTTTACAATCAACCCCAATAAAGAAAATACGATTAGTACAATTGTTTTTTTCATTCAAAGAATTATTTTTTGCAAATTTCCCTTCAAATTCTGAGGCAATTTTGATTAATGAAAAGTAACTTGCCTGTTTTATTTAACCGGTAAAATAAGTATGCTAAATGGTTTTTGACAGGAAATGAATAATCATTAAATCCTTCCTTTTGCTTAATGCCACTAAAAGTTAAAGCAAAAAGGATCGATGTAGAAAATCCATTGGGTGGTTGTTAAAACTACATTGGAGTATTAAAAAAACCAAGCGTAACTGCGATGATTACTTTATTTTTTCATACAATAAAAAATGCTGTATGGGAAGAAAGTCTCCTTTAAAATTGAGTACAAATCCATTTGCCGCCAATTCTTTATTTAGCTGTACCACCGTAGTTTTATGCAATGCTTTTATTGGTATAGATGGATCTTCGCCACGGTATTCAATCAGCAATAATTTACCATTTTTTTTGAGGGCGGTGTGTATAGCCTGCAGCATTTCTGCCGGGTATTCCAATTCATGGTATACATCGGTCATAATGACCAGGTCTGTATTGTTGGGCGGCAGGTTAGGTGTAAGCTCAGTGCTCTTTACAATTTCTACTACACTGTCTTTTATTGCTTGTTTTTTATTTTTAAGAAGGGCAATCATTTCATCCTGTATTTCTACGGCATATACTTTTCCCTGCGGCACTTTAGCAGCCAGCCTAAAACTATAATACCCGGTACCAGCACCAATATCAGCCACTACCCCGTTTGCGGGTAATTGTATTTTTTCAATGGCAAGCGAAGTATTTTCTTCTTTATCCCGTTCATCTCTTTCAAGCCAGTCGCTCCCTGAAGCACCCATTACATGAGCAATTTCCCGACCCAAGTAAAATTTTCCAATTCCATCGGCCGAAGCTTTACCCACTGTATATACCGCTGGTTTAGCAATAGCAGATACTGTATCTTTTTGTTGCGGATGGCATTTTGAAAAGCAACAACTGCAATAAATAAGGAGGAGTGCAAATTTTAATTTCATTGTGCTAAAGTTAAATCTGTTTTATTTCATAAAAATTTTACAAAGAAAACAAAGTACAGAAGAAATTGTTTTCATAACAATTGTACAACTTTTTGTTATTTGTACAAGGTGTTTTTTCTTGCTAAAACAAACCGCATGTATTCTATCTATTTTGATACTTTTTATTTCGTAATTTCCATCATCAAATTTTTTACCTGTTCGGTCAGGCGTATTTCCTAACAATCTACCGGCAAAACATTGCATTATGCCCGATACAAAACCAGTTTTTGAAGTGAAAGCAAATGAGTTTGAATTTTGTTTTACTTCCCAGCAAATTGAATCTGCCAATTTGGTACATACAGCCCCGCTTGTGTTTAATCTTTTGCAAAATAACCGGTCGGTAAATGCAAAAATTTTAACGGCTGACATGGCTTCAAAAAAATTTACAGTGGAAGTGGAAGGTGAGAATTTTATGGTAGAAATAAAAGATGAACTGGACCAGGTTTTACAAAAAATGGGTTTCGGCTTAGCCGCCAATAAAATAATTAAAGAGATAAAGTCACCGATGCCGGGTAGAGTAATTGAAATTGCGGTATGCAACGGCCAGGCTGTAAATGAAGGAGATAAAATATTAATCCTCGAAGCGATGAAAATGGAAAACTGCATTGTAATTCATTCCGCAGCAACCATTAGAAATGTAGCTGTGGTTGCAGGTCAAACAGTTGAAAAAGGACAGCTGTTGATAGAACTGGAATAGCAAATTTAATAATTCGACCAACCAGCCGGCAATAAAAAACAGCAAAGAAATAAAAAAATGCAAAAAATATTAGTTGCCAACCGCGGAGAAATTGCGTTACGAATCCTGCGTACCATCCGTAAAATGGGTATACGATCGGTAGCAGTTTTTTCGGAAGCAGACAGAAATTCACCACATGTATTGTATGCTGATGAAGCGGTTTGTTTGGGCCCTGCACCCTCCAATCAATCTTATTTAAACGGCGATAAAATAATCTCCCTTGCCAAACAATTGGGTGTGGATGGCATTCATCCAGGCTATGGTTTTTTAAGTGAGAATGCAGTTTTTGCTCAAAGCGTTGAAGATGCCGGAATTAATTTTATTGGCCCTTCGCCGGCAGCCATGCACATTATGGGCAATAAGCTTGCCGCAAAGGATTGCGTAAAAAAATATAATATTCCGATGGTGCCAGGTATTAACAATGCTATTGAAGATATTGGCCTGGCAAAAAAAACTGCCGGAGAGATTGGTTATCCTATTTTGATAAAAGCCTCTGCAGGCGGGGGCGGCAAAGGAATGCGGGTAGTGGAAAAAGAAGAAGATTTTGAAGAGCAAATGCAAAGGGCTTCCAGTGAGGCAAGTTCTGCATTTGGTGATGGCGCTGTATTTATTGAAAAATATGTATCCGCCCCACGACACATTGAAATACAAATACTGGCAGATAAGTCCGGCAATACAATACATCTTTTTGAGCGGGAGTGCAGCATTCAGCGCAGGCACCAAAAAGTAGTGGAAGAATCCCCTTCTTCTGTTTTAACGCCGGAACTGCGAAAGGAAATGGGAGCAGCTGCAGTAATGGTAGCAAAGTCATGCAACTATTTCAGCACAGGTACCGTTGAATTTTTGCTGGATGAAAGCCTCCATTTTTATTTTCTTGAAATGAATACCCGTCTGCAGGTGGAGCACCCGGTAACCGAAATGATTACGGGGATAGACCTGGTTGAAGAACAGATAAAAATTGCCCGGGGAGAATTATTGCGTTTTACACAAGACGATCTTACCATCAACGGACATTCTCTTGAACTAAGGGTGTATGCAGAAGATCCATTGAATAATTTTTTACCTTCTATTGGTACGCTTACCAAATATATAAAACCAGCGGGCGAAGGAATTCGGGTAGATGATGGTTATGAGGAAGGAATGACGATACCCATTTATTACGATCCCATGATAGCAAAATTAGTAACGCATGGCAAAAACAGAGCAGAAGCCATACAAAAAATGAAAGAAGCGATCAGCGCTTATAAGATTGAAGGCGTAGCCACAACGTTGCCTTTCGGCAGTTTTGTTTTTAATCATCCTGCTTTTTTATCTGGAAAATTTGATACTCATTTTGTTAAAAAATTTTATACTGCTGAAAAAATAAAAGATCAGCAACAGGCAAATGCTAATGCTGCAGCTATCGTTGCAGTAAGATACTGGATGGAATTGCAAAAAATAACCAGGCCGGTAGAAAATAAATCTACCGGTTGGAAAAGAAGACAGGCATAATTTGTAACGGATAAAAATAATTATTTTTTAAAAATATTTTGATGAAATCAAAAACCGAACTGCTTCAAAAGAAGATAGAAGAAGGTAAGGCCGGCGGTGGTGCGGAAAGAAATGCCCTGCAACATAAAAAAGGAAAACTTACCGCAAGGGAAAGGATTGGTTTATTGATGGACCCCGGATCGTTTGAAGAAATCGGAGCGCTGGTATTGCACCGTACCAAAGATTTTGGTATGGAGGATCAGCAGTTTTATGGCGATGGGGTTATTACAGGTTATGGCACGGTAAACGGCCGGCTGCTTTATGTTTTTGCACAGGACTTTACTGTTTTTGGTGGCGCTTTGTCAGAAACACACGCAGAAAAAATTTGTAAGATCATGGACCTTGCCATGAAGACTGGTGCGCCCATGATAGGATTGAATGATTCGGGCGGGGCCAGGATACAGGAAGGAGTACGATCATTGGGAGGATATGCTGATATTTTTTACCGGAATGTTTCTTCAAGCGGCGTAATTCCCCAAATATCTGCCATCATGGGGCCATGCGCAGGCGGTGCGGTGTACTCACCTGCCATTACTGATTTTACCTTAATGGTAGAGGGGAGCAGTTACATGTTTGTAACAGGCCCCAACGTTGTAAAAAAGGTTACCAATGAGGAAGTAAGTTCAGAAGAATTGGGTGGCGCTTCCACACATTCCACAAAATCGGGTGTAACACATCTAACAGCTGGCAATGATATAGAATGTATTATAAAGCTAAAAAAGTTACTTAGCTACATTCCTCAAAACTGCGAAGACAGCGTACCAAAAATTCCATATATTTTACAGGACGAAACAAGGGAATGCCTGGAAACAATTATTCCGGAAACTACCAGTCAGCCCTATGATATCCACAAAGTAATTGATGGTATTTGTGACGAAGAAACCTTTTTTGAAATTCATACCAACTATGCTGAAAATATTGTTGTTGGCTTTGCACGCCTGGCCGGCAGAAGTATTGGTATTGTTGCCAACCAGCCTATGAGGCTTGCCGGGGTACTGGATATTGACAGTTCAAAAAAGGGTGCCAGGTTTACCAGGTTTTGCGACTGCTTTAATATTCCTTTACTGGTATTGGTAGATGTACCAGGTTTTTTGCCGGGTACCGACCAGGAGTGGAATGGCATCATCACCAACGGAGCAAAGTTATTGTATGCATTTAGTGAAGCCACCGTGCCACGTGTTACTGTAATTATCCGAAAGGCTTACGGCGGTGCGTATGATGTAATGAATTCGAAACACATTGGTGCTGATATGAACTTTGCGTGGCCCACTGCCGAAATAGCCGTAATGGGGGCAAAAGGTGCCAGCGAAATAATTTTTAAAAAAGAAATTGCAGAAGCAGCAGACCCTGTTAAAAAGTTGCAGGAAAAAGAAGCCGCGTACGCAGAAAAATTTGCAACGCCCTACCTTGCTGCAGAACGGGGTTTTATTGATGAAGTGATAGAACCAAAAGATACCCGCAAAAAACTTATAAAAGCATTTGCCATGCTGGAAAATAAAGTGGCCCAAAGACCAGGAAAAAAACATGGAAACATCCCGCTATAAAATATTTTTTGCCATTACGGATTATCAAATGCACTCTCTTTCTACGCCTGGGATTTCCATTACCAGGTTTTCACCATAAGCACTTGCCGGCGTTTGATAACCTGGAGAAAAATTACCATTCAATATTTTTTGCACTATGATTAATGCGCTGTGGGCGGTAAAAGTGTACCCTTCAGGTGCGCTGAGCAGCACGGTCGCTTTTTTGCCAGCCTCATCAACAACCTGCCCCCATACGAAACTGACAGCAGCTTTTCGCTGTGCATCAGAAGGACCCGCAGGGCGCCGGTTGATTTTATTTTTAATAAAGTTGCGTATTGTATTTCTGCGCAGCAACCAGTTAAACAGCCATTGCAGCTTTAAATAATTATAGGTTTTTTTAGCAACGCTGGTATAGGTTTCAATATTTGGTATGCCGGTAGTAAACCATGCAGTTGATATATCTCCCCAGGGAATACTCATTACAAATAACTTTTTCACACCAAAATCAACCCACATGCCTTTTTTACCCAACCGTACCCTTACAATTTCTCCATTTTTTCTTTCTGCACCGCCCTCACCTAATTTCTCTGCAATTGTAGTGGCTGTACCATGAGATACTGTGCCTCCTAAAGTGGCAAAAGCAAGTTGAAGGGTAACAGCACGGGGCATTAAGTTTTTTAATTGCAGGGCTACACAATCGGTAGGTACAACATCAAACCCCGCTCCGGGCAACAACATAACACCCGCTTTTTTTGCTGCAGCATCATATTGTTTTATCATTTCAAACACGGCAATATCTCCGTTGATATCCAGGTAATGTGTACCAGTCAGCAGGCAGGCCAACACCATTGTTCTGGCTGTATGTTCAAAAGGTCCGGCTGCGTGTACTACTACTTTTACTTCTTTTAATACAGCCAGCAAAGCAGCGCCATCCTCCAGATCAAAAACCCGGTAAGGTAAGCCCAGCCTGGCTGCGAGGGGTGCAATCCATTCTTTTCGCCGACCGGCAAGAATCGGCAGCAAATGATATTGCATTGCATGGCGTGCAATCAATTCGCCGGTATATCCGTTGGCCCCGTATAAAAGAAATTGACTTTGCATATTTAAAAATACAAAAAACAGTATTATTATCACGCATCTTCAAAAGTTATTCAATACTATGTTTAGCACCTGATTTTATAAACGCAGTAAATTTATCAGCATGATCCAATACCGTTCGGTTAACAAATTTCAAGTAGCGGCCGGGCATAAACGTAACGGTATACCGCCGGGATTGGTATAGCCACCAACCCTTAATTTAAAGGGATTGCAGCGTGATTAAGCATTGGTAAAAGGTTGGACTATTTGAAGGGTATAAATAATTGTAGACCACATTATTTTTGCCTGAACCAGTAACCAATAAAAAGTTATAATTTACTCATCTTAAAAAACTACTGTGAAATATTTAAAGGTTTTGTATGTACAGGTAATTATTGGTATTATGGCCGGCGTGTTGGTGGGCTTCCTTTTTCCAGGCTTTGCTTCCACCGCACAATTAATCAGCGAAACATTTATCAACATGATTCGCATGGTAATAGCGCCGGTAATATTTTTTACCATTGTAAGTGGCATAGCTGGTGCCGGTGAATTGAAAAAAGCAGGAAGGATTGGTGGTAAAGCTATTTTGTATTTCGAGATAGTAACTACCATGGCTCTGGTAATTGGCCTTATAGTAGCCAACTTGGTAAAACCAGGGGTGGGCGTTGTTTACAGCAATATTCATCCAGATAAAGTAGCGCAATATACCACGCAGGCAAAAGCCATGAACTGGGGAGATTTTTTTTCTCATATCGTGCCGGTCAATATTGTAGAGTCGTTTGCAAAAGGCGATATTTTACAAGTCCTTTTTTTTAGTATTCTTTTTGCCATTGGATTAAAATGGGTAGGTAACAGGGGCATTTCATTACTAAATAATTTTGAAACCATCAATAAAGTACTATTCAACATTTTAAAAATTGTGATGCGGCTAAGCCCCATTGGTGCCTTCGGTGGAATGGCTTTTACAATCGGTAAATTTGGTTTTAGCAGCCTGGCTATGCTGGGTAAACTGCTACTTACTTTTTATGCCACCGGCCTGCTGTTTATTTTTGTAGTGCTCAACCTGGTGGCACGTTATTATAAATTTAGTTTGTGGAAATTACTGGTGTACATAAAAGAAGAAATTTTGATTGTACTCGGCAGCAGCAGCAGTGAAGTAGCCCTGCCATCGGTAATTAAAAAACTGGAAGATGCCGGCTGCGATAAAGAAGTAGTGGGTTTAATTATTCCTACAGGATATAGTTTTAACCTGGATGGTACTACTATTTATTTAAGCATGAGCGTCATATTTTTGGCGCAGGTGTTTAATGTTGATCTATCCCTTGGGCAGCAGTTGAGTATTATTGGTATACTACTGTTAACCAGCAAAGGGGCTGCAGGCGTTACCGGAAGCGGGTTTATTGTGTTGGCATCTACGCTTACTACCTTAAAAGTAATACCGCTGGAAGGCCTTGCTTTACTGATTGGAGTAGACAGGTTTATGAGTGAGGGAAGGGCAGTGATCAATTTTATTGGTAACACGGTAGCCACCGTTGTAATTGCAAAAAGTGAAAAAGCCATTGATGAAGCAATGTATAAAAGAGTAGTTACGCAAGGCCTGCCCGCTATAAAAGAAGCGTAACTATCCAAAAGCTTACTGTATAATCGCTAAAATCTGCACCGCTAATTTGGTAAAGCTTTTTGTACAAACGAAGTAACCTGTTGTTGCAGTTGTGTTTCTTTTTCCATCAGCTTTTTTAACAACGTAATCTGGTTATTTGCTCTAAATAAATTGTGATTAGGGTAGCTTGCACCATAATAAACATCTTTCATTAAATGGTCGGCCAAAAAACGAAGGGCCTGCATATAGATCATGAATTGACCGGCATAAACAAAATGTTCAATCTCTGCTTTGCTTAACTCATATTGCATTTCTCCCAGATACCCCTGCACGATGGCAACAAAATAATCTTCTCTTATTTCAATTTTGGTAAAATCTTTTTCTTCTTCACTTACCGGACTTACATACGTTCTGATCATGTCGCCCACATCGCTGATAAAATAACCGGGCATAATCGTATCAAGGTCTATAATACACAAACCTTTGTCATTATCATTGAGTAGTATATTGCTGATCTTGGTATCGTGATGCGTAACTCTTTTTTTAAACGCATCACTTTTTGTAATGGTCTCAAATATTTGGGTAAGATGATAGTTGGCCTTAATAAATTCAATCGATTCTTTGGCTTCCTCAATGTCGGTGGCTGAGGCAACAGCCAGTGCATTTTCAAATTGCTGATAGCGAAGCGATAAGTTGTGAAAATCAGGTAACGTTTCCTGTAGTTTTGTACAGTCAAAACCAGCCAGCAGCCTTGTAAATTTTCCAAATTGCCTGGCTGCCTCAAAAGCCTGGCTGGTACTGTTTACCACGTCAATGGTATGCGAACCGGCAACAAATGGATACATTCTGAAATAACCAAGTCCTGCCTCATACTCCAGTTCTTTGCCACTAATATTTTTTACCGGTGTTGTAAATTCATAACCGGGCGCATTGGTGGTAAGGTAGGCTGCCAGTAGTTTTATGTTGTTTGCAATTGCTTGTGGATTTTTAAAAATATGGTGATTGATCCGTTGTAAAATAAATGTTTTACTGGGGGTGATTACCCGCCAGGTACTGTTTATAAGGCCGTTACCAAATGATTGTACAGTACAATTTTTTATATTAAAGCCGTATGCAGGTAACACTTTTTGCCACATATTTTTGAAGATAGAAAACAAACCTAAACAAAAGCATGTGTGAATTTACATGCAAACGATTGCGCCGGTTTGAAGTAAAAAAGATAGTTAAAACTATTTTTAGGGTAAGTTATTTTCCTGTACCACCAATTGCGATTCAAGAATTATTTTGTAATAAGTATTGGCTCCTTCCTGTCCTACATTTTTACTATTCAGCAGTTCCAGCAGGGTTTCAGTAGCTTTTTGCCCCTGCAGGTATGGGAACTGTTCTACCGAAGCCATTGGCGGAAAGGCAGTGTAATGGCTGATGGGTAAATTGGCATAGCTAACAAAACAGATATCTTTATTGATGCGTAATTTTTGTGTACGGGCATATTGAACTGCATCCAGCGCAACATAATCGTTAAACACTACAATGGCCGTAGGCTTGCGTTTAAGCTTTAATAAATGTTCTGTGGCTGCATATACTTTCTCTGTACTTAAATCGCAGTTAATAACAAGGGTAGGATCAAATTTTAACCTGTTTTTTTTCATTGCCTGTATATAGCCCTCTTCCCTTTCAATGCTGGCGGCTAATTTTTCCGGGCCATTGAGCATGCCAATAACACGGTGACCTTTTTTTATTAAAAAATTAATTGCCTGTATCGTACCCGATATCAGGTTGCAGGCTACGTAATGTATATTAGCCATATTGGGTATCCGATCGAAAAAAACAACGGGTATATTATATCTTTTTAAAGTTTCAAAATGATCGTAGTTATTGGTTTTACTGGCGATGGAAACCAGCAGTCCATCTACGCGATGGCTCTTCATGGTTTCAATAATTTGTTTTTCTTTTTCTTCACTGTCATGCGATTGACCCATTAAAACCGAATATTTATTTTTATAGGCACAGTCTTCAATACCACTGATGGCAGCAGAAAAAAAAGCTTCTGACAATTCGGGTAATACTACGCCGATGGTAAATGTTTTTCGCTGCTGAAAAAAAATAGCTGTTTGGTTGGGTTCATAATTTAATTCCTTTGCCAGTTGCTGCACCCTCATTTTTGTGCGCAGGCCAATGCTGCTATGATTGTGCAATGCCCTGGAAACGGTTGAGGCAGAAATATTAAGCCGCTTGGCAATTTCGGTAATGGTTGGCAATTTGTTTTCCATTTTGCAACTTATCAAAATTTACGCAGGGATAAAAAATAAATTTGTGCAAACGATTGTCATCAACAATGCGGCACTGAATGA
>NZ_JACMOO010000401.1 GCF_014377975.1 Ferruginibacter sp. | reverse complement strand
GTACCATTTGCGGCAGAAGCAGGAGGTAAATAGGCGGTGAGTGTTGGTTGCACTACATTGTACACCACCCGGGTTTTATACATGTTTTCGTTATTGTCTTTCTCCTGCCAGTTCCAGTTTTCTGTACCAGGCGCTTTACCTGGATACAATTGTATTACAGTCTGAGCCTGTACGGGGGAGAAAATAATGGCGAAAAAAAGAACTGGCATAAGAACTTTTTTTGAAGGAGCAGAAAAATGTGAGCAGTGCATCGTTGTATTTTTAGTTGATGTAAAAATAAACGAACCTTGGTAAATAGGAGAAGATAAAATAAGTACCCTTAAAATTAAAAAAACTGATATTAAAAATTTGCAGCAATGTAGAAACTGAAATTTAACAGATGGATTTATTTCGGTGATTCCTTTCTTGCATTGATAGCTGGTAATTCAGCAATTTTTAACACCGCCCCGATTTTATTTTCATTACTTTTTCTCCAATTTTGATAAGTTTACAAAGCTGACTGGAAAGACAAAAGGGATCGGCTAAATAGTAGCGGCATAAAAAAAAGCGTTGTCCCATTACAGTACAACGCTCTTAAAATGGTAATAAAATTTATTGACCAATTTTTTTGCTGTTGGTATTTAATTGCTGGTTGAGTGCCTTCTTATCCGCTTTTGTTAAATGTCCCTTATCCATTTTACGCATATCCTTTTTTTCCTGGTTGATGGTTGAAAGGTTTTTACGATCCTGTTTAGCATGGCCTTTTGTTAAATCGCCTTCCTTGCGTTCTTCGGTAATGCGTTTTTCCTGATTGTCTATCCTGCCGTTAACTTCATTTACCCTTGAGTGGTTGCGGATATGGGTTCTCTGATGACCCGGACCTGCCTGCGCAAAAGAAGCTGCACAAATAATAACTGCGATTGATGTTGCGATAAGTGATTTCATTTTTTTAGTTTTTAATTGTTTTTAAAAAGCTCGTTTTTAAGAACGGAAATGTGGCAGGAAGTTTATTTTACTATCCTCCGTTAACCAAAAAATAACAGATTGGCAAATACGGATGAAATGTATTGCCATAGCTGAAATCTGAATAGTACTTACCCTTCGCGAAAGTGGTAATATTGAATTGACTTGCTGTGCAGAATACTTTTAATTTACAGTAAAAGAAGATCACTCGCTTTCCATAATAAACACCGTCATAGTTTTAGGACCGTGGGCACCCAAAACCAGCGACTGTTCTATATCTGCCGTTTTTGAAGGACCGGCTATGAAGGTTCCGAACGCATAGGTTGTTCCGGCTATTTTATCATACGCTTCGTGCATGGTAGCTATAATATTTTTTGTATCAATAATAGCTACCAGGTGCTGGCAAATAAAGGGCAATACCCTTTCCTGCAAAATGGCTTCGGTTACCCAAACCGAACCATTTTCGGCTACGCCAAAATGAGCAGGAATAATAGCAATATCCACATCATTGAGTAAGTGCGGATCATCACCCTGCTGATAAAATGTTGCATAAGGAGAAAGTTCAGGCAACACTGAAATAATTCTGCTGGTATCAATAAACTGTACTTTCAAAGTATCAATGACAGCGGCTATATTTTTAACTTCATACACGCTGCCTCCGATTGACTGCAGGATGGTCTTGTACTTTTCAACAACATCTGTAAATGGTTGTTGAAAATTTTCTACCTCGGGTAAGGCTATAAGGGAAGGCTGATTATTTTTTATATTGGCTAAAATATTTTCTCTGCTCACACGCCCTTCTCCTAAAGGGATGCCATTATTTGCGTCCTTGGTTTGCATAGTTTCCATACTATAATTTATAATCTGTGTTTTTAGCTTTGCTCTTTTCGGTTTTTTTTATACCACTCTCCAAAAGATTCAGGAGGCGGCGATGGCATGTCACGCTGTTTGTACCACGCGTTTAATTTATTATTTACCAGGAAAGGAAAGTGTTTGATGACCCAGCGACCCATTTTACCTGCCAACCGGTAAAAGCCTGGACTGGACAATGTTACAGCCATCCCCTTCATAGCTATTTTTTTTGCGGAAGGTACATAACCTTCCTTCACCAATACCTGCCGCCATTTGTACAATTGCTGATGGATATCAATTTTTACGGGGCATACATTGCTGCAACTACCACACAATGTAGAGGCGAATGGCAGATCGGCATACTGTTTCATATCAAGATTGGGTGCCAATATAGAACCAATAGGCCCGGCAATAGCCGTATGATAACTATGGCCGCCGCTACGCCTGTACACCGGACAGGTATTAAAGCAGGCCGCACAGCGAATACACTTTAACGAGTTGCGAAAATCTTCCCGGCCAAGTTGCCTGCTCCGGCCATTATCGACAATTACAATGTGCAACGTTTGGCCTATGCGTGGCTGTTTAAAATGACTGCTATAGGTAGTGATGGGTTGCCCGGTAGCACTTCTGGTAAGTATCCGAAGAAATACACCAAGGTGTTTTTGCAGCGGTATAATTTTTTCTATTCCCATACTGGCGATGTGTACATCGGCCAGGTGAGCGCCCATATCTGCGTTGCCTTCATTGGTGCATACTACAAACTCCCCCGTTTCTGCCACGGCAAAGTTAACACCGGTAATAGCTGCCCGGCGGGTTAAAAACTTCTCCCTTAAATGCTCCCTTGCAACACCCGTTAAAAACTGGGGATCGGCATTGCCTTTGGGTGTGCCGAGGTATTGATGAAACAGTTCTCCTATCTCTTCCTTCTTCCAGTGAATACAGGGCAGTACAATGTGGCTGGGCGCTTCGTCGGCCAGTTGCACAATGCGCTCGCCCAGATCGGTATCTACCACATCAACACCAACAGATTTTAAATAATCATTCAGGTGACATTCTTCCGTTAACATCGACTTGCTTTTTACAATCCTGCTGATTTGATTTTGCTGTAGTATAGAATGTATAAGCTGGTTGTGCTCTTTATCATCTGCTGCCCAATGTACCGTAATGCCATTTTGTTGTGCATTTTTTTCAAACTGCAGCAGGTATTGATGCAGGTTTGAAAGCACATTGTTTTTTATCTGCGAAGCCGTTTCTCTTAATGCTTCCCATTCGGGCAAAACGTGTACTGCCTTATCTCTTTTTTGCCTTACAAACCATAATGTTTCGTCATGCCAGTCAACCCTTGGTTCATCCACATTGAATGTAGCTGCCAGGGTTGCATGATCTTTATTGTTGTGTTCCATTTGTATATTTTATTTAATTTTTCTCTGGCATAAATGCCAGAGCAATTCATAAATGCCAGAGAAATTTATAAATGCCAAAGCAGTTAATAAATATCAGAACAATTCATAAGTACCCAAACAATTTACACATGCACGGGTAACTTAAAAAACCGGGTACAACTCATCGCTTTGATAAAAGCTGAATAAATAATAAATGTACAAGGGTGCGACGCCAATACAGTACCACATTGCTTCTTAGTCCGGACAACAATAAATACCCCTATACATAACTCATAACACATAACTTAGATCTCATAACTAAAGAGAAGCGTTCAATATCTCCGCAATATGCTTTACCTGCACCTTGCTCTTTTGTCTTTTCAAAATACCCTCCATGTGCATCAGACAGCTCATGTCGGCGGAGGTGATAAATTCTGCTCCGTGATTGATATGATCTGCTACCCTGTCTTTGCCCATCTTAGCACTTACCGCTTCTTCAAACACACAAAAGCTTCCGCCGAAACCACAGCATTCATCCGGCCTGCTCAATTCAACGAGCTCAATACCTTTTACCATTTGCAACAGTTTTCCAGGCTTTGAAAAAGGTTCCGCAACCAGCTCACTCATTTGCGAAATTTTTAATCCCCGCTGGCCATGACAACTCTGATGCATGCTTACTTTATGCGGAAAACTGGCATCGAGTTTTTCTACTTTCAATATATCGGTCATAAATTCGGTGAGCTCATATATGTTACTGCGAATAGCCGTTGCCGTTGCTTCGTGCCGGTCGTGGTGCAAATGCTCTTTGATGTGCAGCGTACAACTGCCGGAAGGACAAATGATGTAATCGAGGTTAGCAAAGTTTTTTACAAACAGTTCATCGCAACCTTTGGTTAGATGCTGAAAGCCGGAGTTTGCCATGGGTTGTCCGCAGCAGGTTTGGTTGGGCGGATACACAACTTCCACGCCCAGTTTTTCCAGTAACTGCAATGTTGCAATGGCTACCTGTGGATAAAACTGATCGACATAACAAGGAATAAACAGACCTGCTTTCATAAAAAAACATTGTTTGAGTGGGTATACAATTTTAGTTCAATAATGTCGAATGGCAATGTTTTGTTATTCCAGTGTGCGTGCATTACCAGGGCGGCACCGAGGGCAGAAGCTTGTGCAACCGATGCTGCAAAGATTTCCATGTGCGGAAATGCATTTGCCAGCAGGTGCATATACACTGCATTTTTGCTAAAACCACCGTCTACAAAAATTCGCTTTACCGTGTCCTGCAGCACAAGCCTGGTTGATTGTACCTGTTGTTGTATAAGGTCAAAAATAAACTGGTGATAAGCTGCTTCGTACGATTGGAAATCATTCAAATCTCTTTGACCAAAACGGGAAGCCGAAACCATTGCGGCATTGGTTACAACAATAGATGGTGTTGTATTATTTTTAATAAAGGAAGGATTGTATTGAACAGTTGAAAAATGATTGAGCGGCTGATTAAAATGCCCGGCGAGTATTTTTGCCTGCTGTTCATGTTCGTAGCCGGCAAACAACCTGCTTGCTTTTACCATTTTGTCCTGGTAGCTAAGATAACATAAGCAGTCCTGGTGCAGTTCTTCTTCGCTTAGTGGTTCATCGTTAAAAGCATTTAAACTAATGCACCAGGTACCGGTAGATAATAAAATAAATGGTTCCTGAAATGCTGCGAGGTATGGTATCAATGCGGCAGAACTATCGTGCAGACCGGCACCTGCCGGAATAGTTTTATTTACAAAACCGGCGATAGAATTACAAGGGAGGATAGCCGCAAATTTTGTATCAAGGCCCTCCTGTTTAACCCATGGGTGATATTGATGGCTGTTAAAATCGAAAAGGTTGGTATGGCATCCGATGCTGGTAATATCTGTATATGTTTTACGGGTAAGAATATAGCTGATGTATTGGGGCAAATGCAATGCAACTGCAATATGCGCAAAGGTTTCAGGCTGTTGATATTTTAACCGGTACAACTGCATGCCCGAATTTAAATTTCCCAATACCGGCGAGGCAGTTTGCTTTGCAAAAGTGGTTTCACCGCCATAGGATTTGTAAAATTGCTCCTTTAAATATCCGGGATATTCTTTCAGATAATTGTATAAGGGACCGATTACTTTTCCCGCTGCATCAATATATACAAAACTTGCTCCATAAGTAGAAAAGTTGACTGCTTTTATTTCAAATTGCCCGTTGTCTGTGATGGCATCAAATGAATTTTTTACCCATTGTGTTAAGGCTTGCACATCTTCGCAGGCAAAGCCATCTTCATCAGTTGTTTCAGCTAATTGCTCACTTTGCTCCTGCACGAGCTTATACTGCTCATCAAACAACAATAATTTTTTATTGGTTTTACCAATATCGAAGATGGCTATAACATTTTGTTTGTTCATGTATTGATAATGATATTTTTTGATCGGGTATCATAAAACGTGACAGACTTTCCTATTCCAGAAGAGATGTAACTATGGTAGAAAAAAAATATTAATACACAATAAAAACGAAAGATGAAAGAACAGCGTATCGTAATCCTTTCAGGATTTTATTCTGATTATACTTATCATCTTTTATAAAACTACCAGCCTTTCAGGCTTTAAATGCGGGGCAATTTGTTTCGCAAAAAAAGTAATGATCCCTGCTTGCAGTGTTCCGTACCTTAACCAGCATTGATATATACGCTTAAAAATATTATAACCCTGTTGCTACCGTCTTAGCTCCTCTTTGTTTAATAAGAGCTTCTCTCACTTTTTCAATTCGGTACAAGGCCAGCGGATTCAATGCTGCACCGGCTTTTAGCCTGGCTTCGGCAACCAGCGCACGGGTATCGGTGCGAAAGGCCTGCTGTAATATTTCCTGTGCGGTTACTACATCATTGTTATTTTGAGCAGCCTGCAATTTTGTTCTGTCAACCAGCAATGCCTGAGCGTAGGTGAGCATGATGGCTTCTACTGATTGCAGTAAATCTTCCAGCGGATCTTTTACATTGTGCGATGCATCAATCATCCAGCCGATACCATTGGCGTGGTTCATGCCTTTGGCATCCATGCCTTCTACCAGTTCATTAAAAATTAAAAATAATTGGTAGGGTTTGATACTACCTACGGTTAAATCATCATCTCCATATTTTGAATCATTGAAATGAAAGCCGCCCAATTTTCCTTCCATCAGCAACAGTGAAACAATTTGTTCAATGTTGGCGTTGGGTAAGTGGTGACCAAGATCAACCAGCGTAAATGCTTTTGGTCCCAGTTTATTTACGTAAGTAAATGATTGGCCCCAATCGCCTACGGTGGTAGAATAAAAATTGGGTTCAAAGGCTTTGTATTCTAAAAACATTTTCCAGTTGGCGGGTAAGGCAGCGTAAATTTCTTCCAGGCTTTGCAGCGTGTTTTGAAAAGCAGTCCTGAAATTTAACTGGCCGGGAAAACAACTGCCATCACTTAGCCAAACGGTCAATGATTCGGAGCCCAGTTCGATGCCATATTTTATTACTTCAATATTGTGTTCGATGGCTTTCTGACGAATGGCTTTGTTTACATTTTGTAGTGACCCATATTTATAACTTAACTGTTGCCCGGGCTGATCCTGAAAAGTGTTGGAATTCATGGCATCAAACTTTAATCCATGTTGTGCAGCCAATGCTTTTATATGAGTTGCATTTTCCGGAATATCCCAGGGAATGTGCAAAGAAATGGCACCGCTGGATTGGTTGAGTGCATGCAGCAATCCGATGTCTTCAATCTTTTCCTCGAGGTTACGGGGTTCCCCACCACCGGGAAAACGGCCAAAGCGGGTACCGCCTGTACCCAGCGCCCAGCTTGGAATGGCTACCTGGAAGGCGATCAGCTTTTCGATGATTGCTTCTACATTGTTTACATCTGCGGCAATAAAATCAAACCTGCGCTGGTGATCTTTTTGCAGCGAGTGATTGTGTTCTTCGATTTTAATTTTTTCTATTTGCATATTGTTTTTTTTGAACCACTAAGGCAGAAAGACAATAAGTAGCACTAAGCTCTTTTTGAACCACTAAGGCAAAAAGACATTAAGTGGCACTAAGCTCTTTTTGAACCACTAAGGCAAAAAGACATTAAGTGGCACTAAGTTCTTTTTGAACCACTAAGGCAAAAAGACATTAAGTGGCACTAAGTTCTTTTTGAACCACTAAGGCAAAAAGACATTAAGTGGCACTAAGTTCTTTTTGAACCACTAAG
>NZ_JACMOO010000400.1 GCF_014377975.1 Ferruginibacter sp. | reverse complement strand
CAACCAATAATCTGATGCAGGTAATTTGATCATAATAGCAGAACATTCCATAAATCATTGCTTCATTTAAAAGCTCCATCTATAGGAACTTAATATTCAAACATGATTTTTTTCAAATGATCTTTTCTCAAAAAACTTTAGGGATACATTTTATAAATATCTTCTGTTTCTAAGCCCGGGCAACAAACCGTCTATGTGTGCATTGTTGCCGGATATATTGATTAATATATTTTTAATTTTTTTTCTGAAAGTATTTCCTACCACAAGAACTATGGCCTGGGAGCAACTACAGCCTGCATGCTGTAGCTGGGTATACATTATTTATTGCCGGAAAAAACTGTGATAAGCTGCATTATTATAGAAGGTGTAATCTGTAATTAAACCCCTGGCAACAGGGAAGTATAGATAATATTAAAATAAAAAATTTACCGGGTTTAATTATTTTAAAAACAGGCAGTGAAAAAAAACAAAGCATATCATATTTTATCTAACCATCCACCACTGAAACCTGCTAATTGAAGACCTTCGATCAGATAGGGACATTGTTTCATAATATTCCATATCGATTCAGTATTATAGTTTTCAATCATTATAACTACTGGACCTTGATTTAATCCAAACATCCATGGTGAAACCCAGCCATTAAGATTTTCAGTGTTCTCTGGGAAAGTCGGATTAAAACTGGCATTAAAGCCATGTAATCTATGTGGTTTTAAATTAAATCTTTCGATAGCATTACGAATAGTTCCGATTACTATTTCGGGTGCAAATGGAAGCGAGGCCACAACAGCCCAGGGGGAAACAGTGCCATCATCGGGGCCATAGGGAGCACCTCTTGCGATATAATTGTAAAAGACTCTTTTTTTACCATCAATCTTCAAAGTTTTTTTTCCGGGGCCATCACTTGCAGTTAAGCCCCAGCAATATTCTCCATAATCTGTAAACTGAAGTTTATTTTCAATCGCATATTGCCGGTGAATATAAGTTGCCCGCCTGCTGTTTTCAAAATAATCAAAACCTGCCTTTTTATTAAATGAATCCTTTATGCCGCGAAAATCAATCCACATGTGTGAGAACTGGTGTATAAATAATGGGCCGGCATATAAATAGGAGGTATCATACACTTTTGTTACAGTAAAAGAAGCAGTCCATTTTTTATAACCTGTTGGATTAATGGGAAAAGTTGGAGACCCTAAAGCCAATATGTACATGATCATAGCTTCGCTGTAATTTTCGTCCCAACGGTAACGTAGAAAACCTGACCGGGGTTTCCATCCCTGGCAAATTGTATCTCCGTTATTGAGTGCCCATTGCCAGTCAATCCTCCGATAAAGTTTATCAGCCAAATCTCTTATTTCTGCTTCTTCTCTATTTATGTTTTTAAAATAGGCAGCCGCACACAAGGCACCGGCAATAAATAACGATGTATCGATGGTGGATAATTCACAATTCCATGCTCTTTCTCCATTATTCATTTTTAGAAAATGATAATAAAACCCTTTATAGCCGGTAGCATTCAACTGCTTCCCCTGCTGGCTATCATAAAAAAATCTTAAAATTTTAAGTATCCTTTCAATCGCATTTTTTCTGGAAAGTATTTTTTTTTCTACACCAATTATATAGGAGGTAATTGCCATGCCGGTAACTGCTATGCTTGATGGGAAACCAGGTTCTGTTTTATCTGCAATAAGCCCTGTTACAGGATTGACTTCATTTAAAAAGTAATCAAAAGTTTCCTTTTGCAATTTATCCAGCATGTCCTCATCGGTACCTTGTGGATCTGTTACAGGAAGGTTTTTGACTTTTTTATTGCTCATCATTTTTAAATTTACCGGAAGCCAGTGCTGTATTAATTAAAATTATAGGAAACATTTGATGGAGAAATAGAGATGAGAAAGATTAATCCAGCTGATTGGTTTCAAAAGTTGCATCCCGCATCACCGGTATTTTTAATATTATATTTATGTAGTAAAAAAAAATTAAATTTAGTTGTTTGTTTTTTTTTGAACGGTATTGATCAATATATATTTTTTGAAGGATGCCTACCGTATTTTCGCTGATTTAAAATATTTTTTACTTCCGCCCGCTCAGGAGTACCGGTTTTCCCATATTCCCAAATTGGGATTATAAAATTAACGACCAGTCTTTCAAAATTTTTTTCAACTGTTACAATTTTATGCCTTTCAGATTTGTTATTCAAATTTGTTACATCCTTATGTTGCAACTTGTAAGCCAATAAAACAACTAAAGCACATTGACTAAATAAAGCCATTCCGGATTCATTTATTCCTGGGCTTAAGGCCTTTATTACAACTTCCATAAGCGGTACGACACCATATTTAACAAACTTCACTGCTTATAGAGTGACGGAAAACATCAACAGCAATGCACATTTTTGTAAGTATATAAGGTATATAAGTCTACACAAAACAGCCAATTTTGCAATGATGTAAAAATCCTGCACACGAATAATATTCATAAGCTATCCTGTAAAAATTTAAATTATTAGGGCATGACTTTTGTAAAATTAGAATTGTTTACACAAAATGAGTATTGGAATTTCGTTTTTTACTTTTTAAAATTTATTATTTATGACAGGTTATCACACGTACCAAAGTTGCATAGAGGCATGTTTAAAATGTGCAGCAATTTGCAATCATTGTGCTTCATCGTGCACACAAGAAGAAGATGTAAAAATGATGACAAAATGTATTCAGTTAGATATGGAATGCGCGGCAATATGCTATGCCGCAGCACAGCTTATGAGCCTCGGCAGCGACAAAGCAAAAGACATTTGCCGTATATGTGCAGACATGTGCGAAGCCTGTGGTAATGAATGTAGTAAGCACCACACAGAACATTGTAAAGAGTGTGCAGCGGCATGTAAAGCATGTGCAGCGGAGTGCCGGAAAATGAGCGCTTAAAAATTTACTTGTTTATATCAAAAGTCGGTAATCCTTTGTATCTATTTTCAGTTCTCTTTAATATAAAGTTCTTGCACCATAATCATTGTGAAAAAAACTTTACGTTAAATACAAGTAGGTAAAGAATATCGGGTTGAGCGCTGAGGTTGGGGATGTAAGAGATACGGAAATGTATGCAACTCCGGTAAACGGTGCCGTGGAGGAGAAATGTGGTAGAACTTTTATTACTAAACTTACCCGTAAAAAAACAGTTAAGGAGGTTGCAAACTGATGCTGCTTATTTAAAGGAAAAGATAAACGATTTCGCAAGGCGCTTTAATGTCTGCACATCATTACCATTTGTTATAGCTAATTAAAAAGCAGTTACTTTTTTAGATACTGATATAGATTCAGTAGTATTCTAAAAATAGAATGTAAAATAAATTTTGCCCCCTGGTTGGTGTTATTAGCCACCCCATAAGCCAAAAATAAAAGATAAAGAAAAATTAATTATACTGAGCAACAGCAGAACTGAAGAACGGTCAACAGCGGAACTGAAGAAATATTTAATACCTTTTATTATGAACATTCAAAAAAAAATTAAACAGTTAAATATGAAAAAAACGATTTCTTATTTTTCGGTTTTATTAATGCTTGCGTTTTTTATACAAGCCTGTACTTCCAGCAAAATGCCTGTAGCTGGAAAGAACAAATCTCTTACCGCAGATTTTAAGGATATTAAGACTTACGCCTGGACATCAGATATAGACAACATACCAACGGATAAAGTTTTAATAGGACCTAATGGAATTTTTATTTTCAATAATGAATCAGGCAGAAAAATGATTAAAGATGCTATACAATATGAACTTAGTGCAAAAGGATACCAAATGGCAGAAACAAATCCGGATATGTTATTGTCCTTTATAGTGTTGGAACAGCCCGCCAGTCTTCGCACAACCAATGGCTATGTGACTGTTTCGTCGGGCGAAAAGGTAAGAACTGAAGATAATGTATCATACACTGATGTAAAGCCAGGAACGTTAATCATCAACATAATCAAAAATAATAAGAATATCTGGCAAGGATTTGTTTCGGGCATATTGAGTGCAGACGGAATGAATGATCAATCAAAAGTGAGAGATGCCGTATCAACAGTTTTTAAACAGTTTAAGTACAATAACAATAAATAAAAAGGTTTCATCCAGGTTCTGACATAAAAATGGCTACTTATTTTAGTAGCCATTCAATAAAGAAGGGCGATAGCCAATCTGAAGACCGGTAACATAGAAAGTAAGGGAGAAAATTTACGAAGGAGAAATAAATAATTTGATTAATTAATAACGATTATAATTCAAATAATAATGATTATAATTCAAATAATAAGAACCGAAACATAAACAGTTTATTAGGTTATACCATTATAGGAACTGATGGTGAAATTGGAAAAGTTGCAGAGTTCTATTTGTATGACCGCACGTTTACCATCCGGTACGTGGTTGTAAAAACGGCAGGGTGGTCTTCCGAAAAAAGTTTTGATTTCGCTCAAATCATTTCAAAAATCCAAATAGGAATCAAAAATGTTTTCTGTAAATTTTACGAAGTAAAAAATATAAAACAGCCCGAGTGTCGACAAGGATAAAACTATTTCAGATCAGTAGGAAGAGTTAATGAGAGGTATTATTCCAGCTTCGGATATTACGGATACGGAATGTATAAATAAATGTGGATCGGCATGTCGGGCTACCGGACAGTTAGAGAAAGCGCAGCCGAAAAAAAATGAAACAAACAGCGTATGAGGATGATAATCTACATCTTCTAACCACACCTGAGGTTACAGGGCATAAGATTCATGCAACGAATGGTGACATAGACGAAGTGGAAGATTGTATAATTGATAATACAATCTGGAAAATCCATTTTTTTGTTATGGAAACCAGTACCAGCTTTTAGTTAAGTAACGCTTTGTACAGAAAACAAGGTAGTACTCACTAATCAGATAGATTATAACAGTTTTGTAAAAATAAAAAGATTTAAGAATAGGTTTGATATTGAAAAGTCTTATGAGTTAATGATGCTGCCTCCTTATTTATACAATAATCACTTTCAGGAAAGAAGAGACCCAGTCAATCAGTTTTATCATCGAAAATAATTTACCAGGCCTCCCTCATTCAGCACACTTTAAAAATAAAACTATGAAGCGAACAATCAAAAATCTAATGGGTTTTACAATGGGTGCCTCCGACGGAGAGATAGGAAAAGTAAAGGATTTTTATTTTGACGATATAACCTGGACGATACGTTATTTAGTTGTAGAAACAGGTAACTGGCTTTCAAATCGTAAGGTGCTTATTTCACCAGAAGCACTTTTACAATGTGATTGGACAAATGAAATATTTCCTGTTAATCTTACTAAAGAGCAAATTAAAAAAAGCCCCGACATAGACACCGATCAACCGGTTTCGCGGAAAAATGAAATAGAGTTATTTGCACATTATTCCTGGACAAATTACTGGGGAGGTATATGGGCTGGTGGTATGGGTACTGCCGGCATGCGGGTGCCAATACTATCAGATTCAGTGAAGGAGACAGTAAAAAAAAGTAAAAATAATTCCGATGTTGAAGCAGAGGGTGACCCACACTTAAGAAGCGCTAAAAATGTGCAGGGTTATACGCTTCGTGCATTAGATGATACCATTGGTGATGTGGAGGATTTTATAGTAGATGACAGCAACTGGACAATACAGTATCTGGTGGTTGACACTGGAAATTGGTTTCCCGGCAAGAAGGTAACTATCTCGTCTGATCTGATAAAAGAAATAAATTGGGAAACCTCAGAAGTTATTATTAATGCTTCGGTAGAACAGGTTAAGAATAGTCCGGAATACGATGTTTCAAAACAGCTAAGTCCAGATTATGAGTCTATTTTAAAAAACTATTATGGGCGGTTCATTTCTCATAAGTAAGTATTTTTTTAATAAATTAAAATCTTCGCATATGAATAAGTCGCATGCCGCTCTACTTTCAGTTTTATTTATAATACTGCAAAGTGTAGCCATTAGTTGTAATAATAAGCACAAGTCAATTCAAAGTGGCAGCATACAAGACAGTGTACCTCAGCCAAAAGAAAATACCACTACCATCAACACTTCAAATGGATATCTAAATTTTGTAACGGCGGCTAAGATGGTGATGCCGGCAGTAGTGCATATTAAAATTCATTTCAATGCCTCTTCAGATTATGGCGCATCTGGGTCAGGTGTAATTATAAGCCCTGATGGGTTTATAGCCACAAATAATCATGTGGTTGAAAACGCATCCGCCATTGACGTTGTGCTACCTGACAAACGAACCTTTTCTGCAAAGTTAATTGGCCGTGATCCCAACACCGACTTAGCGCTTATAAAAATAGAGGCCAGCAATCTTCCCATTGTTAAATTAGGCAACTCTGATATAGTGCAGATAGGCGAATGGGTTTTAGCTGTTGGGTTTCCCCTTTCACTTAACACAACCGTTACCGCAGGCATTGTAAGCGCTAAAGCCAGAAGTATCGGAATCATAAATCGCCCAGGCAGAAATGCCCCGCAAAATAATGCTGCGATTGAAGGCAATAAGGCTGTTGAATCATTTATTCAAACTGATGCTGCCATTAACCCGGGCAATAGCGGAGGGGCACTTGTTAATACCGATGGTGAATTGATAGGTATCAACTCAGCCATAGCTACTCAAACCGGCAGTTATGCGGGCTATGCATTTGCCATCCCTGTAAACCTGGCAAAAAAGATTTTGGATGATTTAAAAAACTTTGGAATTGTAAAGCGGGGTGTATTGGGTGTTGCCTTTCCTGCGCCCTCTGCCGAGGATCAGTACCTTAAACAACAAGGCCTCAATCCTGCTCTGGTAAACGGCGTTTATATAACTGGTGTGCAAAAGGAAAGTGCTGCTGCCGCGGCCGGTCTTAAAGAAGGTGATATTATTCAAAGTATTGATGGTATTGTACTCAACTCTTCTACTGAGTTTTCTGAAAGGATAGCAAGACACAAACCAGGTGATATTATTAAACTAACCTACCAACGCAAAGGCACAACTGCTGCAGTTTCTGCAACACTACACAGTGAAGAGGTAGTAAAAGCTGAAATTAAAAGTGATAGAACACTTGAGGAAATTTATAACAGACTTGGGGCAACTTTTGCGCCGGTTACTGCCGTTATAAAACAACAATTTAATTTAAACGCCGGTGTATTGGTAACCAAGGTGCTAAAAGATGGTTTTTTTGACCAGGCAGGTATTCTTCCGGGAACAATCATCGCATTTATAAATGGTAAACCTATTAACAATCCGAAAGATATTGATATGGCTTTATTGTCTGCTCAAAGTGGAATGGTTCAAATCCTTGCTATCGCACCAGATGGTTCAAAAGTAGTATTTAACTTCTCCATGGGTACATAAAGCAGCCGTAGCTTTTCTGATAATATATTGCGGTTATCTAAACATCATAATTGTATTTGCATCTGTTAACTTTAATAATGTATTGTGTAATTTTAAAAATTTAAAAATCTTATCCTTCCTAAATAACTATTAAAAAAAATATTATGACCATACAAATAAACTCAGACAATAACATAACAGGAACAGAAGGATTAAGCAATTTTGTAGAGAATACAATTGCTGAAACCCTAAAAAGATTTGATGAACAGATAACAAGGATAGAGGTTCATTTAACTGACGAGAACGGCCACAAAAGCGGTATCAATGATAAGCGTTGTGTACTCGAGGCCCGGCTTGAGGGAATGCAGCCAATTGCAGTTACCGCTCATAACGATACCATTCAGGCGGCATTAAAAAGTGCATTGGACAAATTAAAAAGCGCACTTGATACTTCACTTGGACGTTTACAAAATCACTAAGATGACTGCGGTTACAGCATTTTTTTTACTCCTCTTTTTTGGGCTCATCCTGTTTCGACATAAATAAAATGGGGTTTGAAGCGTCGTAAAATTTTAGCTCGGTAATATTAGCTGGAAGATTAAACCCGTTTTCTTCCAGCTTTTTTTTCACTTTCTGAATTAATCTTCCACGGGTTTGTAAGGTGCCACGCCTGAAGTCTTCGGTAGTAACCCAAAAATATACTTTAAGATTTACGGTACTTGCAGAAAGCTCATCTTCGGCAACAAAATTCACATGCAATTCATCCTTTACAATATGTTCTTCTTCATCAAAGCATAAAATAATAATTTCTTTTGCTTTTTCAATATCATTTTCATAGGCAATTCCTACAACAAAATCTGCCCGGTAAAAACCATCTTCAGTATAATTAAATACAGGTTTGGTTAATACGTCGGCATTAGGAATATAAACATTTCTACCATCGAACGTAGTAATTTTAGTATACCTGAATTCCATTGTTTTAACCTTGCCAAAAACGTTTTCAATTTGTACAGTATCGTTTACATGAAAAGGGCGGTTAAAAGCAAGGATGATGCCTGCTAAGAAGTTTTCAGCAATATCTTTAAAAGCAAAACCTAACACTACTGCTGATGCGCCGGCAGTTGCTAAAATAGCTCCGGCAATACTGCTTAAACCAGCAACCTGAAGTGTAAAAAGAAAGACAAAAATTATCAAAATCAATTTAACAGCCTTTGCCAAAAAGGCACTCATTAACGGATCGTGCGATTTTCTTTTTACCCGTTTCTGAAAAAGAGATGTAAGCCAACTCACGATAAAAATACCAATTACTAATATTAAAATAGCAAGCCCAATACGGGGTATGGCTTTTAAAAATTCAACATAGTACACTTCCAGTCTTTTTAAAATTTCATCCATGCCAAAATTTTATTTAAGTTGAAAAAGAAATTCGTTTCAAAGCGTTCTAAACTGTGTTTTGAAATCGTAGATATTATTTTAACTACAGATGAAAAAATTCTTACGCAAAGATGTAGCCATGAAATACAAATGTAAATCATGAATTAACATTAAAATTTATGAGCCTTTTTTTTTGCTTCGTCCGTTTTACTTTGAATTTCTTTTTCTGCATTTTTTGTATTTTCTTCATTTTGTTGCACACTTCTTTCGTTGCTTTCTACCTGAACAGTTTGTATGGTAACAGCATAGTCTTTCGGCTTAATTACGGAGCCATATTTTAATGCGTAGGCTTTGGTAAACTCGGCACCAAAATATAGAATGACTGAAGAGTAATAAACCCAAAAAAGCAATATTACCAGCGATCCCGCAGAGCCGTAGCTGTTGCTGATGTTGCTGTTATTTAGATAGATTGTGATGCAAAACTTTCCAATCATAAATAATACTGCTGTAAATAAAGAACCTGCGGTTACATCTTTCCAGCTAATAATTGCATCGGGAAGTATCTTAAAAATAATAGCAAATAAAAATGCAACAACTATAAGTGTAATCAATAAATTAAGAACATAAACAAACACAATAGCATTGTGAGGAAAAATTTGCTGAAGTGTATTCATAAAACCCTCGAGCAACGCATTTATCAAAAGAGATAAAAGCAAAAGAAATCCCAGACTTACTGTCACCGAAAAAGAGAGCAGCCTGTTTTTTAACATGCGTAACCAGCCACTCCCGGGTTTCACCTTCAAATTCCAAATCATGTTAATTGAATCCTGCATTTCGGTAAACACAGTGGTGGCGGCTATTATCAACATTACAAAACCGATAATAGCCGTAAAACTATTACCACTTACCGAGGCACTTTGGATAATACGCTGTATCTGTAACGCGGATTCTTTACCCACCAAACCACTTATTTGTTCATAAACATTTCCTTCAATCGCCTGCCTTCCCCAAAATAAATCAGCAATAAATATAGCAACAAGCAATGTTGGGCCAATAGAAAAAATGGTATAGTAAGCAAGCGATGCGCTTAATTTAAGCACCTTATGTTTACCAAATCCAGCACCTGCATCTTTTAAAAGTTGCCACACACCTTTTACACTTAGCTTGCCCATCTACATTTAATTATTAAAGCTCAAAAAAATATTCCTTAATAAATAAGCAGGTCTGCACATTTAGTAGCGTACAATTAAATATAAGCCTGCCATTTATTTTATTTAAACCCATAATACCTGAAGTTATATTTACGGTACCTTTATTACTTTACTCAACAACACTGTTATGCCTGTTAAGTGAGTCTGTATTTTCGACAGATGCGTATGGCTTACCCTCCAGTTTTTTTTTGATTAATAAAACAACTGCTCTTTTTCGTCTGCATTGATGCTGTTTTGAAATTTAATTCTTTAGTCAAGTTGTTTGTATATAAGTTTTACTTCGCCGACATTATTGTTACTCTTTTCTGGTCTTAACTTTCAATTAAACTATTTTGATAAAAGATTTAAATACTGGAGATTTGCCAGCTCAGTCAGATCAGCAGCCTTTTCTTACCGCAACACTTCCCAGCCCATCATATTTTTGTGCAAATCTTTTATTTATAATGCTTTCCAATCAAGAGAATAACGCAAGGACAGCAAGCAGAAAATCAATGTATACAGTGTTCCTTTTATGAACATCCCTTTACCAGTTTATTACTTTTTTCATGGAATTTTATTTTTTAATTCCTAAAAGTATTTACAAGTGTGGCATTGCATGTTTCAAACTTATAAAATAACTTTATCTACAACCCCTTGCGCTTCTTCAATGATCTGTTTCAGATGTTCTTTGCTTAAAAAACTTTCGGCATAAATTTTATAAATGTCTTCAGTACCAGAGGGGCGTGCTGCAAACCAGCCATTTTGGGTAGTAAGTTTTAGACCGCCAATTGCAGCATCATTGCCGGGAGCCTTCGTTAATAAATCAATAATCTTTTCGCCGGCAAAATCTTTTTGTTTGATCAAACCGGGTGAAAGTTTACTTAACTTTTCCTTTTGTAAAGGAGTTGCTTTTGCCTCAATGCGATCATAAAAAGGTTCGCCGAATTCTTTTGTAAGTTCGTTATAGAGGATGCCAGGATCTTTACCCATTTTTGCGGTGATCTCGGCCGAAAGCAAGGCTGGGATAAATCCATCTTTATCTGTTGTCCAAACAGTTCCATCTAATCTTGAAAAAGAAGCTCCGGCACTTTCTTCGCCACCAAAGCAAAGTGACGAATCCAGCAAGCCATCTACGAACCATTTAAATCCAACAGGTACATCATCAATTTGCCGGTCCATTTTTTTTGCAATCCGATCAATGAGTTGGGTAGTGACGATGGTTTTACCAACTGCCGATTTTTTATTCCAATCCGGACGATGCTGCAACAGGTAAGAAACGGCCACAGATAAATAATGATTTGGATTTAAGAGCCCCGAACTTTTAGTGACGATTCCATGCCGGTCATGATCGGTATCGCAGGCAAAAGAAATATCGTAGTTATCCTTTAGCCCAATTAACCGTTGCATGGCATAGGGAGAAGATGGGTCCATGCGGATCTGCCCGTCCCAGTCCACCGTCATAAAGCCAAAAGCTGGATCAACTATTTTATTTATTACAGTCAGGTTCAGTTTGTAACGCTCTGCAATTGGCTGCCAGTAATGAACACCTGCACCGCCCAAAGGATCAACACCGATATTGATTTTTGAATTACTGATCAGATCCATATCAATAACATTTTCAAGATCATTGATATACGTATTCAGGTAATCGTGGCGGTGGGTGGTGGATGCAGCCAATGCTTTTTTAAAAGAAATTCTATGTACAAATTGAAGATTATTTTGCAGCAATTCGTTCGCTTTCGCTTCTATCCAATTTGTAACAAGGCCTGATGCCGGTCCGCCATCGGGTGGATTGTATTTAAAGCCGCCATCATCCGGAGGATTATGAGAAGGCGTGATAACGATTCCATCAGCCATGCCTGTCTTTCGTTCCTGATTATATTTTAAGATGGCATGAGAAATTACAGGCGTTGGCGTGTATTCATCGTTTGTGGCAATCATGACCTCAATATTATTTGCGGCCAGTACTTCCATTGTAGTAGCGAAAGCGGGTGCTGAAAGCGCATGCGTATCAAAGCCAAGGTATAATGGCCCGTCAATTTTTTGTTTTTTTCTATATAAACAAATGGCTTGCGTGATGGCAAGAATATGATTTTCATTAAAAGAATTGTTGAAGGAGGATCCCCGGTGCCCGGACGTACCGAATGAAACACGCTGGCCAACAATGGAAGCATCTGGCTTTTCTGAATAATAAGCGGTAACAAGTTTCGGAATATCAACTAATATTTGCGGCGGTGCAGGTTTGCCGGCCAGGGGACTTATTTTCATATAATAATGTATTAATTCATGTATGTAACAGATGTCACTTTTTCCAGTGTTAACTTCCTATTTTTTAGGCTTAACGAAGGGTTGTGGTTTCATACGAATGTCCATGCCTGCCTGTTCTTCATATTCCTGAGGGAAGGTTGGATTTGCGCCTCCCTGTTTAGTTTTCTTTGAAGATGTTTCAGGCTCCTCTTTTATATCCTCACTCTTTTTAGGTGAGCTGTCCTTGTTATTTTTTTTCATTTTTTAGTGACTATTTTATATTATGAAATATTTTTTAGCGGCATTTCGAACCAGCTATGTCCGTTCTTTGCAATAAGTGTTTCCGCCTCTTCAGTTCCCTGGCTGCCCGATTTATAATTAGGAAAGTTTATGGGAGGATTTGTTGCCCAGGAATTGATAACAGGCATAAGTACTTTCCATGCGGCTTCTACCTGGTCTGCACGCATAAATAGTGTAGTATCTCCTTCCATAATATCCAATAACAAAGTTTCATAAGCTTCAGGTGTTCCTGAAGTATAAGATTCGTTATAATCAAAATGCATATCAACCGGGTAAAGCACCATTTTAAGACCAGGACGTTTTGCCTGGAAACTTGTAGAGATTCCCATATGGGGCTGAATGCTCAAAATAAGCCGGTTGGGTTGCCAGTTATCTATTGCCTGGGTTGGGAATAATTGGTAGGGCGGAGATTTAAATTGTATGGTTATAATGGAAATTGTTTCTTCCATTCGTTTGCCGGTTCTTAAATACAAAGGCACGCCCTGCCATCTCCAGTTGTCCATATATAATTTTAATGCAACAAAAGTTTCTATAGCTGAATCCTTGCTTACATCCGGCTCCTGCCGGTAACCAATTACTTTCTTTCCTTTTATCCATCCCGGGCCATATTGGCCCCTGGCGGCATGTTTATGTACTTCTTCAGGATTGATTTTTTGCAAGGAATTTAATACATCTACTTTCCGGTTACGCACTTCATCCGCTTCAAATGAAACGGGCGGTTCCATGGTTATAAGGCAGAGTAATTGGAAGAGGTGGTTTTGTATCATATCGCGAAGTGCCCCGGCAGTCTCATAATAGTTACCCCTGGTCTCCACACCCAATTGCTCTGATACAGTTATCTGAATACTTTCAATGTAATTTCGGTTCCAGATGGGCTCATACATTGTATTGGCAAATCTAAAAGCCATTATGTTCTGCACCGTTTCTTTTCCCAGATAATGATCAATACGATATATCTGCGTTTCATCAAAATTAGCATGCAGGAGCGCATTAAGGTGAATGGCGCTATCAAGGTCATGACCAAATGGCTTTTCTATAACAATCCGGCTTTTAAGTTTATCTGCTGCAAGCCCTGAAGATCCTATCTTCCCGGAAATTTCCTCGAATGCATTTGGAGGAACAGCCAGATAAAAAATTTTATTGGCAGTCGTTTTCCACTTAGTTTCAAGAACTTTTATTTGCCTGCCTATAGCCGAATAGGTAGTTGAAGCATTAAATTCTCCTTGCTGAAAGCTGAGGTATTTAGCAAAAATATCCCATTCATTTTTTTTTGTTTTGCCACTTCGTGAAAATTTATCTACTCCTTCATGTAAATGTTTTTCAAATTCAGAGCCTGAATACTTATCACGGCTTACCCCTATTACTGCAAATTCTTCGGGTAGCCAGCTATCTAACCAGAGGTTGTAAATAGCAGGCGCCAATTTACGCCAGGTTAAATCTCCGGTAGCCCCAAGTATAATAATGATGGCAGGACTTTTTTTTTCTTCGGTTTCCATTTTATTTTTTTTGATTCCAATGTGTATGAAAAATTCCTTCCCTGTCATTTCGCTCATAAGTATGGGCGCCAAAATCATCGCGTTGCGCCTGTATTAAATTTGCCGGTAGCCACCCGCTTCTGTAACTGTCGAAATAGGCTAAAGCCCCCATCATTGCGGGAACCGGAACACCGGATTCTACAGCAGTTTGAACAGCTTTGCGAATACCGATTTGCGACTGCATTAATTTTTTTGAAAACGCATCGCTCAATAAAAGATTTGACAGATCCGGCTGTTGGGAAAAAGCTGTACGGATTTCTTCCAGTAACGATGCACGGATAATGCAACCACCTCTCCAGATAGCGGCAATATTTTCCAATTTCAAACCGTAATTATATTTTTCGGATGCTGACTGTAACAGTGCCATTCCCTGTGCATATACCGTAATAATTGAAAAGTAAAGTGCCTGCTCCACCCATTTCACCAACTCTTTTTTATCTCCTGTAAATTTTGTTTCAGGTCCTTGCATATTCTTCTGTACAGCCTGGCGTTCTTTTTTATATGCTGATAAATCCCGCATGGAAACAGCTATATCAATAACAGGGATGGGTACCTGTAAACTCATGGCATCTTCAGAAGTCCAGGTGCCTGTGCCATTTTGTTTTGCGCTGTCAAGAATTTTATCAATAATACGGCTGTCGGTAAGCTCATCTTTTTGGGTAAAAATATCTGCAGTGATTTCTATAAGATAAGACTGCAATTCCCCTTCGTTCCATTTTGAAAAAACAGTGTGCAGTTCATCATTGTTCATACCCGCACATTGTTTCAACAGGTGATAAACTTCGGAAATTAGTTGCATCAATCCATATTCAATACCGTTATGCACCATTTTTACGTAGTGTCCTGCAGAGCCAGGACCCAGCCAGGTTACACAAGGTTCTTTATTCACTTTGGCTGAAACGGCTTCCAGCATTTTAGCTACGCGTTCATATACTTTCTTTGGGCCACCCGGCATAATGCTCGGACCGTGGCGTGCGCCCAGCTCTCCTCCTGAAATGCCAACGCCCATAAAATGAATGGCTGATTCTTCCAATTGCTCATTCCTTTTGTTGGTGTCCGTAAAGTGAGAATTGCCGCAGTCCATCAGCAAATCATCTTCTGATAAAAAAGGTTTTAATTCATTGATGACTTCATCCACGATTTTTCCGGCAGGCACCAGCATTATAATTACTTTAGGTGTTTTTAGCGCTTTTAGAAATTCATCCAGGTTTGATGTGGCAGATACTTTGTCATTGCCAGCTTCTTTCTTAAGTGTTTCCACCTGCGAATTATTTTTATCAAAACCAATAACGGTATATCCATGATCGCTCATGTTATAAACAAGGTTACGTCCCATTGTACCGAGACCAATCATTCCGTAATCGAATTTTTGTTCTTTCATTTTTATTATTTTATAGAAATTAATTTATTTTATTTTTTCGCATGCTGCCTGGGCTAAAATTGAATGTGCAAGGTGTTTACGTAACGTAGGAAGAGTTGCTATAGCCCATTGCTTTATATCAGGATTATTCAATTCGGTGGAATCTTTTTCAAACATTGCAATAGCAGCCTTGTGCCCATTTACCATCATGTCACAATATTTCAAGTCAAAATTACTTACAGGTACGTTGCTTAATTCTTTATAATCAGCCCCCGAGGCATGGTTCAATGAATTGGGAATAGTAATTGATTTTTCCCTGGCCAGGGCGGTTAAACTTATCATCGATTTACTATGATCATCCTCCATCATTTCTGCCAATTTTTTAACAACTGTCAATTTACCCTTTTGCTGGGCCAGTTTTCCTAATTTAATTTCTTCTAAATTAATTTCGGTAGCGTTTGTTAAAAATAGTGTGTCGTTTTGATTGTCAGATATTCCCTTTTGTGCATTCGCAGTATCCGGTTTTGTTTCGCTTTGTGCCGCAGTAACTGGGGTATTATTTTTAGTTTTTTGATTGCTGTTGCATGAGGCTGTACCAAGTACAATAGAGCTGATAAATACCAACTGAATAAATACGGTTTTAAATTGTGCCATGTTTTTATTTTTTTAATGTTATAAAATAAATATTACTTTTTTCAGAAACTGATTCAACTTTGCAATAAGCTAAAGTCAAACGAATCTGCAAGTCATCACATCACTAATTTCTGCGTTAAATGATGTTTGCCATCTTTGACAGCTTGAAACAACTTACTGAGACCTTCATCAATATTTTTACCCAGATTGATACGAATAACTCTTCGTCCCTTATCATCCAGCGAACGGAAATCGCCCAGCGACTGTGCCTCATGCAAAGTGGCAAATCCAAATTTTTCTTCCGGTATGGCTAACTCCTTTTCCTCTTCGCTAATTAATATAATATACAACCCGGTGTCTGGTCCGCCCTTATGCAATTGGCCTGTAGAATGCAGGTAACGTGGCCCGGTTAATAATGTGGTAGCAATTTTCAGGTTATCTCTCATCCAATGTCTCCATGCTTGTAAAACTTTTGTGCGGGGTTCTGTCTTCATGAAATAAGGCAACAGTGCGATATAGTCGTTTGGCTTTGCCATCTCAGTAAAACCGTTAAGCAAATCTGCTGCTGATTTATAATGATTCGTGGCAAGTTGTTTCGTCTCTTTACCGCCATAAACGGAAATAGTCTCTATTTTTAAAAGGGGCTCCGGAATTTTGAAATTACCCTCTTTGCTCCACCCTTCCAGTAATTGACTTGTATTCTTTTTGCTTTCCTCCACATTCGGTTGGTTAAAAGGATTGATGCCCATAACCATTCCGGCAATAGCCACCGCAATTTCCCAACGATAATATTCGGCTCCTAATGCGATTTTATTTGCCAGCTTAATTCTTACAACAGGATGCCCTGCATCTTCGACTGCTTTTATTTTTTTCTCGTCTGAATCATTGTTATCATCTTTAAGATACAGGTGTATAAATATCCGGTCGTTTCCATAAAATTTAGGATCAGCAAGGGTTTCACCATGTATAGGAATTAATCCCTTACCTTCTTTACCGGTACTTTCTGCGAGTAATTGCTCTACCCAATAACCAAAAGATGTGATAGAATGTGATAAAATAAAGGTTACTTTATCACGGCGATTTTTTTGGCAAATACCTAAAACAACGCCTAAACTAATTCCAGGATTGCTTGCTGCGGGAACTCCATTGCAACTGCTTTGCATTTGTTTTGCACTGGATAAAATTGCGTTGATATCAATTCCAATTAACGCCATCGGTACTAAGCCAAAATCAGACAACACCGAGTAACGTCCGCCGAGGTCCGGAGGATTAATGAATACTTTTCTAAACTTAAATTCTTCAGCCACTTTCACAAAGGGAGAGTCATGGTCTGTAATTGCGACGAAATTATTACCAGGCTTCACTGGATTTTTATTGTTTAATTGCTGGTAGAAATAGTGAAAGAAACTGAGCGTTTCTTCTGTGTTGCCTGATTTGCTGGCAACAATAAACAATGTTTTTTCAAGGTCAATTTTACTTTGTATATGTAGTATGGCAGCAGGATCTGTGTTATCCAACACCCATAACTGAAGATACCCGTTAGTTAGCGCATAAGTTTGACGCGTAACTTCCGAACACAAACTACTGCCGCCCATACCTAATACAACTGCATGCGTAAAACCTTCGGCTTTAATCATCTGTGCAAATGCAATAATGGTATCCGTATTTTTTGTAAAGTTATCCGGCAAGGTTAGCCAT
>NZ_JACMOO010000399.1 GCF_014377975.1 Ferruginibacter sp. | reverse complement strand
GGTGATATTCTTTATGGGTCGGCTTCGAATACCTGGAGCAGGTTAGCAGCCGGTACCAGTGGCCAGGTACTGACTTTAGCAAGTAGTGGTATACCTTCCTGGACGGCAGGTACCGGATGGTTTTTAACCGGTAATGCCGGAATTACACAACCTGCTGTGCCTTCAACCTATGGCTCTTCTACTATAGGATCTTCTGAAAACTATTTAGGAACCAAGGATGCAAAAGACCTTGTATTTGCAACCAATAATACTGAAAAAATGAGACTGGTGAATTCCTCCGGCTATCTGGGAATTGGGACGGCAGCGCCCAGCAAACCACTTGACCTTGAGGGAAATCTTGCGAGTGGCATGATGAAAATACAAAACACCAATCCCTCCGGCTATTCATCTATTGATATTTGGAGTAATACAGCACAAATAGGCAATGTTGGTTTTTCCAATGGTGGTTCGGTATATCCAAACTTATTTTATTTTGCTACCAACACCACCAATGGTATGGTATTTTCAACCAACAATACTGCAAGAATGCAGTTGGACGGAAGTTCGGGTAATATTGGTATTGGTACTACTTTTTCAACCGCCAATCCGGCTACCGCTGCGTTACAGATTAAACCGGGCACTACAAGCGCAAGTTCGGCCCCTTTAAAGTTTACAGCAGGTGTAAATTTAACAACTCCTGAAAACGGTGCAGTTGAATATGATGGTACAAATTATTTTGCTACAAACGCTACTGCAACACGCTTTACTATAATAAAATCATTAACAAGTACCGCAACACTGCAGTTTCCAAACACGTCAGCTGGCACCAGCAGCACCCTAACAGTAACCGTTACAGGAGCAGTTGACGGTGACCCCGTTTCTTTAGGCGTTCCTAATGCTTCTAACAATTCAAATTCTAATTTTACAGCTTACGTAAGTGCTGCAAACACTGTTACAGTAAAGTTTAATAATTACTCAACCGTTGCTGTTGATCCGGCTTCAGGCACCTTCAGGGTATCAGTTATGAGGTATTAAAATTATTTTCTTATAATTTAGATTGCCAGAAAGGGTATCTGCTCAAACAAAAAAAGGCTGTCTCATTATGAGGCAGCCTTTTTTATGTAATAACGAACAGCAATAAGGTTTAAGGTTATTGAGAAAAGAATCACAACTATTTTAAAACCTTGTTAATCAAAAATACTATTGAGTAGTACAAGGTGCCGCCCTGTTAATTATTTTATATAAACAAATTATTTAGCAGTCAAACAATATTTTCCTTACTTAAATTGTTTACTTTAAATAAGCAGTTTATTTTAAGTTCATTAAAGATGGCATTGAATTTATAATGCTGTCTATGTATTTTTTCTGTTTATATAATTCATCTTGCAAATACTTTACATTTGCATCGAAAAATTCAATAACAAACTTTATGAAAAAACTGGTTCAGGTATCTCTGATGAGTACACTCCCGTTATTATTTTTGCAGGTTAACAGTGGTTGTAATCAACCAAAAACAAGTGCTTCGGTTTCTGGAAAAGATTCTGTAGCGCCAGGCCATCCTGGCCCTGTAACTCCAATAGCTACAATACTTGACACGGCAGACTACGATAAAAAAATGCTGGCTCTAAGCAATCATGATACTACGGGCAGGTGGCCTGCCAAAGCAGCCTACCCTTTACCTGGTGCAGTATTACCCTACAACAGAATTGTTGCGTTTTATGGTAATTTGTATTCTAAAAGAATGGGCGTTTTGGGCGGACTTCCCAAAGATTCAATGATAAGTAAATTACTGGAAGAAGTTGCAAAATTTCAGGCTGCTGATACTACAGTACATGTAATACCCGCCCTGCATTATATTGCTACTACGGCACAAGCAGCTCCGGGTAAAGACGGAATGCATCGCTATCGGATGCCTGGTAAACAGATAGATACCATTTTGAGCTGGGCCAAGCCTATCAATGCATTGGTTTTTGTAGATATCCAGGTAGGTCATAGCACCGTGAAAAATGAAGTATCTTCACTGGAACCTTATTTAAAATTACCCAATGTACACCTCGGTATTGATCCCGAATTTTCACTAAAACATGGAGAAATCCCCGGGCGAAAGATCGGTACTTTTGCTGCTGAAGACATTAACGATGCGGTGGATTTCCTTACAGACCTGGTTCGGAAAAATCATCTTACCCCTAAGATATTAATTGTACACCGGTTTACGCAGGGGATGGTTACCGGGTATGCTAAAATTAAAACAACACCTGAGGTACAGGTAATAATGGATATGGATGGTTTCGGCGACAAGATATTAAAAAAATCTACTTACCTACGGTACATTTACAAAGAACCTGTTCAGTTTACCGGGTTTAAATTATTTTATAAAAATGATACCAGGCCAGGAACCACGGGCATGTACACTCCGGAAGAATTAATGAAATTTGTTCCAAAACCAATTTATATTCAGTACCAGTAATTACAGTTTAACGTTTTCAATAATGAAATATATTTCGATTAAGAACTGTGTGATATTGCTTTTATTATCAAGTTGCCATTCAGTTTCTGATAAAACAAAATCAGCTGCCGACACTTCAACAGATACAACCCAAACGGTTAAAAATATTGTATCAGCAAAGCCGGTAGCCAGCCTCCAAACCATCCTTTCAAAAAAAGAAGTACCTATACTTTGCTATCACCACATCCGGGAAGCCAAGCCTGGACAAAGTGAAACAATGAAGAGTTATTCTGTGTCACCGGCTGCTTTTGCAGAACAAATGAAAACACTGCACGATAGCGGCTTTCAAACAGTTTTACCCGACCAACTATATGAATACCTGATACATGACGGCCCTATGCCTGCAAAACCTGTGATGCTTACCTTTGATGATACCGACGAAGAACAATACAGTATCGCTGTTCCAGAAATGAATAAATACGGATTTAAAGGTGTTTACTTTATCATGACGATTTCTATCAATCGTCCCCGTTACATGAGTAAAGCACAAATCAAAAATTTGTCCGACAGCGGGCATGCCATTGAATCCCATACCTGGGATCACCACATGGTAACAAAGTACACTCCCGCCGATTGGGATATACAATTAAGTAAACCGGAAAAAACGCTGACAGATATTACAGGAAAGTTACCCAAATATTTTGCATATCCATTTGGACTTTGGAACCAGGCTGCCATACCTGAATTAAAAAACCATCATTACAAAATGGCATTTATATTGTCGACAAAAAGAGATACAACAGAGCCTTTATTTACGGTGAGAAGAATGAT
>NZ_JACMOO010000398.1 GCF_014377975.1 Ferruginibacter sp. | reverse complement strand
TTATACACTTTTTCCAAAGGTAAAAAACTGCCTATTGTTACGCTGTCTTCATTACTGCTTTGCGAATGGTCAAAATAACAATGGCTGCCCGGCGTCATTACAACCTGGTGGTTTTGTTTTGCTGCTGCAATTCCACCTTCAGTTCCCCGCCAGCTCATAACCGTTGCGTTGGGTGCAAGTCCTCCCTCTAAAATTTCATCCCATCCTATTATTTTTTTGCCTTTGCTGTTTACATATTTTTCTATTCGCTGTATAAAATAACTCTGCAAGCCATGTTCATCTTTTAAGTTATTGGTTTTTATTAATTCTTGGCAAAAAGCAGATCTTTTCCAATTTTCCTTCGGGCACTCATCTCCGCCAATATGGATATAGGTAGCAGGAAATAGCGACATTACTTCGTCCAGAACATTTTCAATAAACTTAAAAGTATAATCTGTGGGAGCAAACACATCATTAAAAACGCCCCAGGTTTGTTGAACCTGTTTACCAACCCTGCTTCCCGCCCATGCGGTCGTAGAATCTACTTGAGTATCCTCATTTGGAAAGCAACTGAGTTGAGGATATGCTGCAATCGCTGCAGATGCATGACCTGGCATTTCAATTTCCGGAATTACAGTTATGTATCTTTCAGAAGCATATTGTACAATTTCTTTTATTTGTTGTTGCGAATAATAGCCGCCGTAATGTATGCTGTCATTTCCTTTGCCAGGATAACGGCCTATAATTGTACCGTTTCTGTAGCCGCCAACTTTTGTTAATAAAGGATATTTTTTAATTTCTATTCTCCATCCCTGGTCATCAGTAAGATGCCAGTGAAAAGTATTGAATTTGTAGTACGCAAGATAATCCAGATATTTTTTTATGTAACTAACCGAAAAGAAATGACGGCTCACATCCAGATGCATTCCACGATAAGAAAAGCGGGCGGAATCCTGTATTGAAAGTTGTGGAATAGCAATAGTATTGGAAATATTTTTTACGGCTAATAACTGCAACAACGTTTGAACACCATTAAAAAGCGAAGATGATTCTCCTGCTTCTAAAATAATTTCTGAATTGGATATCTGTAACGAATAACCGCTTTTAGAAGAAGCCCCTTCTCTTAAAAAAAATTGAATAGTGTTTTTATTAAGAATAGTTTTTTTATTAGTAAACACCTCCGTTTTTAATGATAAACCTGTTACGTTTTTTACCTGATCTTTAAAATAGTTTGCAAGTTTTTCAGCTCCTTTTCCATAAACAATATTAGTTGCAGAGGTTAATTCAAAATTCCCTTTCCCCAATTTCACATCATTAGGGTATGGCACAATATTTATCTGATTCTGTGCAAATGAGATAATACTAATTATGAAGAAAGCTAAAATACAAAACAGTTTTTTCATGCTATTATTTTAATACAGGTAAAATGATTTTGCTTGCATTTATTTTATCATGGTAAATACGAATCGTCGCTTTTTGAAAATCACTTTCATTCGCATCTGGAATGCGCATAAATTTCTGAGGATTTCTGTCAACCAGAGGAAACCAGCT
>NZ_JACMOO010000397.1 GCF_014377975.1 Ferruginibacter sp. | reverse complement strand
CATGCTCATTTGTTCGCGTGCTATGCCTTGTTTATAACTCATATTACTTAGACAATGTTATTATTGCTTTTGATGTACCTTATGATAAGTTGTGGGTAAGTCATCTCTTTTTTTTGATTTTAGTTTTTGCACAGTCTGTCGTTGTGTCACTCACTTGTACCATTAGTTCATCCGGCAACAACTGACCGAAGCGTATTAAATAATCAGCCATTATTAATTGACGACACTCTTTATACATAACGCCCAAATCATTTCCTTTCAGGATGGCTTTATCAACGGCACCTGCGACAGTATTGCCATCAATGAAAACATTATTGAAGCGGTGGGTAAATACGAGGAACTGAAAAGCCTTATCCATACTACAACGCAGGTAATTGATGCCAAAGGTAAAACGTTGATGCCCGGTTTTAATGATTCGCACATCCACATCTGGAAAGTGGGTAATCTAAAAACATTTATGCTGGATGTAAGAGGCGTGCAAAGCAAGGAAGCATTATTGCAATCGCTATTGAATTATCATCAGCAAAACCCACACCTGCAATGGATAACTTCCCGGGGCTTTAATGAAGTAGCGTGGGAAGACAAGGCGTTGCCGACAAGAAATGATCTCGACAAAGTGTGCACCAACAAACCAATTTATCTCATTCGTACCTGCGCACATATTGCTGTTTGCAACTCTTTTGCATTGCAAATAGCAGGTATTAACAGTCAAACAAAATCGCCAGATGGAGGCACCGTTCAAATGGATGCAGCTGGTGAACCAACCGGTATTTTAATTGAAACAGCACTGGGTTTGGTAGCCAGTAAAATTCCGCCCTACAGCGTGGAAGATTTAAAAATAATGATCAAAGCGTGCCGGAATGAAATGCATAGCTATGGTATTACCGCTGCTACAGACCCCGCCGCAGATCCATTGCTGATTAAGGCTTATAAGGAAATGGATACGGCAGGTGAACTCGGATTCAGGTTAAATATTTTGCCCATTATTTTACCAGACGGAAGTGAAACGCCCTACCCTATTCCCGAAAAATACAGCAGTAATTTTATGCAGATCAACACTGTAAAATTTTTTGCAGATGGGGGGTTAAGCGGTAAAACTTCTGCCCTCAAAAGAACTTATAAAAACAGCAGTGAACAAGGAGTGCTGCGATTAGATAAAAACCAATACCTGCATCTGAGCAGGCAATGTATGGAGAAAGGGTTAGGAGTTGCAACACACGCCATTGGCGATGCTGCCATAGAAATGGTGCTGGAAGTTTACCAGCAATTAAACAGTATTTTTCCTTCGCTTATTAAAAGAATTGAGCACCTCGGCCTGCCCGAAAAAAAGCATTTGGAAACTATGCGGTCAAATAATATTGCCTGCAGTATGCAAACCATTTTTTTAGATGAACTCGGTAAGAATTTTATTCAGTACCTGGATGATGATTACCTACAGCAATGTTATCCGGTAAACAGTGTTTTACAACACAATATTTTAATGGCGCTGTCTTCTGATGCACCGGTAGTAAAAAATTTCAACCCGCTGAAAGGCATCACCGCAGCATTAACACGAAAAACAAAAGAAGGCAAAATCATTGCAGCAAAAGAAAGTATTTCCATTACAGATGCTTTGAAAGCTTATACCCTCAATGCTGCGTTGATAGGCCAGGAAAATAGGTTCGGTAGTTTACAAAAAGGCTGCCTGGCAGATTTTATTTTGCTGGATAAAAACCCGTTGACAACTGAGGAAAAAGAAATGAACTCTATAAAGGTATTGCACACATATATCAATGGTAAAGAAGTGTGGAGTCTGAAATAGTAATTCTTCCGGGGGCACAAAAGAAGACAGCAATAAAAATTTTCCACATTATTATCTTTTCAACAATACATCATTACAATTTTATCTTCATCACTATATTGCATCAGCAAGATTTGATATGATGTAATCCCGTATCGAGTTTATTACCGGAAACATAAAGCGTTGTGTTAAAAAAAAATGCGTTCTCATCGTTATTTCGTTCAATAGCCAGTCGTTTTTTTTACATTATTATTAGTTTTTTAAAATCAGCTAAAGATTATAAATTAAAATATCCGTAACTTGCATAATCGATTTGAGTGCGTCTGTTTCTTCTTTGTTAACTCAAAGAACCACTATTTCACCTTTGTATATGAACCACCAATCACCGGATTTATGAAAGAGGTTTAAAATGTTGAATTGTGGCATAATTACCATCCGCAGGAGTATTCGTTTATTAGCTATTTAACTAAAATAAATTCATCTTTAAATACGTTTAAATTTTTCGTCGTAAATCCAAATTTTACGAAACTTCTTTATATTATCCTTAACTTATTCTTTTATGAAAAACTCCAGGTATCATTTCACCCTTGTTGTACTTCTATGTACGTTTTTTTTAGGTTGCCAAAAATCACCAGCACCCAGTCCGCCGGTCGTTCCTCCGGTTATTCCCCCGGCGAAACTTTCGATTGTTACAACCGATTCTGTAACGAATATTACTTATAACACTGCTGCTGTCTATAGCAATATTACCAACGATGGTGGCACTCCCATTACGGCAAGGGGCATTTGCTGGAGTACTATTACAAATCCTACAACCGGCGATAAAAAAACATTGGATGGTTCGGGAGTGGGTGTTTATGAAAGTAATATTACCGAATTACATGATACCACCAGTTATTATGTGAGAAGTTACTCAACAAACAGTGTTGGTACAGCCTATGGAACACAAACAAGTTTTACTACCGGTATTATTCCAAATATACTTTCGCAGTGGATGTTAAGTAACCTCGATGTTGTTACCTACCAAAATGGTGATAGCATACCCAAGGTAACGGATACCACTGCATGGAAAAATCTTACTACCGGCGCCTGGTGTTATTATAACAATGATTCAACCCATGGTGCGCTATATGGCAAACTATATAACTGGTATGCAGTAAATGATCCGAGGGGTCTTGCACCAAAAGGATGGCATATTCCCACCAAACAAGAGTGGAGTAATGTGGTTCTTTATCTTGGAGGCGATATGGTTGCAGGGGGCAAACTTAAAACAACGGACTTATGGCTCATTCCCAATACGGGTGCAACAAATGAAACCGGTTTTAACGGGCGACCTGCCGGCTACCGCACAGAATCCGGGTACTTTACCTTTTTGGAACAGTTTACGTTTTGGTGGACAGCCAAAGAACATGACAGCACCACTGCTGTTGAAAGAAGCCTGGGCTACAATTACCCCGACAGTTATATGTACTTTTACGATAAACGCGATGGAATGTCTGTACGTTGTGTGAGAAATTAAAGGGGCGGTATTTTCTAAATTTACTTTTTATTGTACCTGATATATCAACTTTATCTTGTTAATACAATATGGACACTTTATCCTACGCAACGGTAAGGTGATTATTTTAAACCTTAACCGATACTTGTAAACATTGATGATTTTATTGAATATGCGTGATTTATTTTTTAAAACCCTCAATGGGGTCATTCCTTTTACTTTTCAAAAAGAAACCATTGTTAATTGTTACCTGAAGCCGGATAAATTACATCAAATGTTTTAAAATTATTATTAACCAGTGCGGTATCTGCCATGCTGTTAGGTATTGCAGCCATTATTTACCAAGAAGCCAATGACCATTCGCTATGTACAGATTTTGCCGGGATTGTAAAAACAGCGAATTTATTACAGTCAACATTATTGTGAACTATTGGCTGCAACAGGATTTTGGTAGTTGAATCCATGGCTAAAAGGCAACACAATAATTATTTTAAAAACCAGTTTAAAGTATTGTTTTTTGCCAGTATTATTTCCGCTTTTGGTTTCAGGTTTCCTGTAATTAACGAAACATTAGAATTGTTGCCGGGCTTGTTGTACCAATATATTCTTTTCCTGCACGGGCATGGTTAACTCTAAAGCCAATGTTTATAAAAAACTATCCACCTTATCAAAGGT
>NZ_JACMOO010000396.1 GCF_014377975.1 Ferruginibacter sp. | reverse complement strand
CATCGTTGATTAAAAATATAAAAATATTTACATTCACTAAACATTCTGTAACTCCGGTTGTGTTTGCTGCACGTTAAAAACAGCAACGTTCTTAAATAGAAGTCAGATCAACGCTATCTCCTTTATTGCTTTTTGAGATAATTAGTAAACCAATAAAAGTAAAGAGCCCATTAATTATTAGCAGTTCAATACCCACCTGGTAACCTCCAAACCACTTTGTAGCATTAATATCAACCAGGTAGCAAAGGGCAGGTGCAACAAGTGTTACAATGGTTACGGCGATTGACTCAGGCAAGCTGCGTTTGGTAAGAATGCCAAACGAAAACAAGCCCAATAAAGGTCCGTAAGTATAACCGGCCAGTTTTAATATGATGTCAATGATCGATTTGTTGTCAATCCATTTAAAAACAAGCACACACAATAGAAATACCACTGCCATTATAAGATGCACTGTCATACGAATGCGCTTTCTTTTTTTCTCCGCCCATTCTTCTTTACGGTTTAAGCCAATTATGTCAATGCACAAGGATGAAGTAAGTGCGGTTAATGCACCATCGGCGCTTGGAAAGAGGGCTGATATCAAACCAATAATGAAAATAACACCAATGATAGGGGGTAAATAACTAAAGGCTATTTCAGGGAAAATATTATCACCAATCACATTTTTACCGTCCAATAAAAAATGTAGTTGTTGTTTGCCATTAACCACAACTTGCTCAAAACTTCCTCCTTTGCTCATAGCATACACGTATAACAATCCACCCAATACTAAAAAAATGAAAACAACAACAGCTTGCAGTATGCTTAAGGTGATCATATTTTTTTGAGAGTCCTTCAACGTTCTTACACTAATGTTCTTTTGCATCATTTCCTGGTCAAGGCCAGTCATACCAATAGTTATAAACGCACCTCCAATAATGGACTTTAGAAAAAAGTCGCCACTCTTAACATCAGTATTAAAAATGTGGGTAAACTTGTTTAATTCCAAAGCCTGCCAGGTGCCGGACATGGATAAATTTAATTGGCTCATGATGTAAAACACACAAACAATCAACCCAAGCAACATAAAGGTTGTTTGCAAAGTGTCAGTAAAAACGATGGTACGAACGCCACCTTCAAATGTGTACAGCAGTATCATTAACAGTATAACAAATGCAGTTACAAAAAAGGGTACACCCATAGTATCGAGGATGAAAATTTGCAACACGTTTATAACAAGGTACAGCCTGGCTGTGGCACCCAATGTTCTTGAAATAATAAAAAATAGCGCACCGGTTTTGTAGGCATAGAAATTAAATCGCGTTAAGAGGTAATTATAAATTGAAGTAAGGTTCATTTTATAATAAAGGGGCAGCAACACAAAAGCCACCACAATATACCCAATGATATACCCGATTACCACCTGGAAATAAGAGAAAGCAGCAATGCCTACTTTGCCCGGAACACTTACAAAAGTTACCCCGCTAAGCGATGTTCCAATCATGCCAAAAGCAACCAGCATCCAATTACTATTGCGGTTGCCGATAAAAAATGTTTCGTTTGTACTATTGCGGCTGGTATACCATGCTACCCCCAATAATAGTGCGAAGTAAGCAAGTACAAAACTGAATAATAGGGTAGGCGACATAGTATAAATTAAGTTATCCTTATTTTAAAGAGGGGCGAAAAGTAGTAAAATTTTATACATTAATATTGTGCAAATTGACAACAACATGTTATTGAATGGAAACTTAATAAACCGATAAATTGATAACAGGTTAAAATTTCTAAAATGTCTCAAGGTGTAAGCATGCAATATAAATCGTTAGCTGTGTTTTGCGGGTCTAAACCGGGCAATAATCCTTTGTTTGCCCAACATGCAACCGAGCTGGGTACGCTGATGGGCACTTATGGCATTACTCTTATTTATGGTGGAGGAAGTAAAGGCTTAATGGGTGCTGTGGCCGATGCTGTTATGGAAAGTGGTGGTAAGGTGATGGGAATTATTCCTGAATTGTTGATTGGATGGGAGCACCAGCATACCGGCATTACAGATTTGCAGGTGGTAGGTGATATGCATTCGCGTAAAAAAATAATGTACGATCGTTGCGATGCTGCAATCATATTACCGGGTGGCTATGGCACTTTGGATGAGATGTTTGAAATGCTTACCTGGAACACGCTTAACATTCATAATAAAAAAAT
>NZ_JACMOO010000395.1 GCF_014377975.1 Ferruginibacter sp. | reverse complement strand
TGGGGTGAAAGTGCGGTTGATATTCCAAGGGCGCGGTATTCTTTGGCAGCAATCGATCCGAATTGCTGCACAAGGGAAGGATCAAATGTTGCTGCCATACCTATTTCTTCGGGCCACATAGAAATTGTCCCACCCGCGCCATAATTATATTCCGTACTGGCTACCACACCGTTCCTTGGATCAGAACTGTTATTAGATGGAATACCCAAGCCCAACCCTTCCAGCAATGCCTGTACATTATTATTCCATTGCGCCGCTATTTCAGGTGTTTGTACCCGCGTTACCAATACATGCCGCAGGTTATCATCGGTCAGGAATTTTCTCTGTTGGTCGGTTAAATCAGAGGCTTTCGCGCCGCTTTCAGCGAAAGCTTTACCATTGTACGTGGCGGCACCAAATCCCCTCGGGCTTGCCGGCACGGCCTGATGGCCACTGTACAGCATAAGCCCTGCGATCTGTTCTACAGTCATTTTTGAAGCCAGATCTTTAGCACGTTCGTCAACACTCAATCTCCAGTCTTCATATTTATCAAGTTTACTATCCCGGTTAAGGTCTTTGAAGTACAGGCCATTGACCGTCAGGAGCTTTACGCCCGACGAGGCAGAATAACCCAATACAGGTCCATTTTGATTGGCAACTCTTACAATAGAATTGTTATCCTGTGCAATGGAATGCCCGAGTGGATAAAAAAGCAATAAAGCAATAAGAATAATTTTCCAGGAATGAGATGGTATGGCAGGCATGAAGCAATGTGTTGGTTAGAAAATAACATCCTCGACAAACGAGAGGCTTTGAATTATAAAAATAACTACACTAACCCAATTGACCCAATATATTCTACAAAAGCCGAAAATGATGCGACGAATGTCCGTTTTAACACTTTCGTTGCAGGTGGAAAATCGGATTGCAAAAAAGCAGTATAAAGTATTTTGGCATTCGATTCCTGCATTTTAATTAATACACGGTTCTCAAAATAAAAAAGGGAACTCTAAAAACGTTACCTCTTATGAGGTCGAGAGGATTAAAATTCACCCTCTTTTGCCTATTTTGTTTTTTAAGTAACGTGCAGGCGTCAAAGTTGACGCAAATCAATTTTTCGAGAGCGATTTTTTGACTTTGGGCAATCAGTTATCAGGCAGTGCATGTTACAAGCTTGTGTTGAGGATTTTTCTCTTTGATTTGGCGGGAGGGGGTCAATTTGCGTGGGTTTTCCAATACAGGAACAGGGGATATTTTTTTATCCATCCGATCTTGTTCATCTTGAGTTGCCATCCTCTCATAAACTAATTGAACTTCCGAGAAGTGTAGTGGTTGCCCGGCGCGTCAATCGCCTTAACGTGGTAATAGGATAAAATCATTTGGTAATAAAAGTTGGTATTCAACCGGGAGGGTTATTCCGGTTATTTGGTATTTCGGTTAGCGAATTCGAAGCAGATGATAAAATTTATGAAAGTGTTTATTTTGACAAAGAGATACCACTTATTATTGAACAATTAAATCAAGCCGCTTTTTTTGAACACATGGTTATTATCATACAAAAATGGTTGCTGGGGAAATTGCACAGTCTCAAAAAAGAATTGCCTATTGATAAAGCACTTCCCCTTCTACTTAAAAAAGGAACTTTAAGCAACATAACAGAAGTTGCCTTTCAGTCACGTGTAAGTATCCGGCAGTTAGAAAGATTGTTTCAGCAACGAATTGGTTTTTCACCTCAATTTTATGCCCGTCTCGTCCGCTTTACAAAAGCCTGGATTGTAAAAGAAAATAACCCTGCTATCAATTGGACGAACCTTGCTTACGAATGTGGTTATTTTGACCAGATGCATTTGATTCGCGACATTAAAGAATTTACGGGTGTTACTCCTTCTTTTATTCAGAAAGATTTACTAAATCTACCTGTCTCCATCATGAGGTTTTCCATTAAAGATGTCGTCCTCATACTATTTTAAGGTTATGCATGTCCATAATTTTATGCCTGTACTAAAACTTTAAAATTATGCGACACACAATCTTAATGTCCATCCTTTTAGCAACTTGTTCTGTTGGGATGGCACAAAAAAATACCGGAGACCAAAAAGCCATTGAAGCCCAGATTGATGCTTTCCTTTATAGCTGGAACAAGCATGATTTCAGTGACATGAAAAATTATATCGCAGAGGATTGTGATTTTGTAAATATTGTGGGAATGCATTGGAAAGGAAGAGAAGACATTCAGTATGCACATCAAGCGTATCACGACCAGTTTTTTAAAACCACACCTATGGAAAAGCGGTCAGTGACAGTACGTTTTTTAAAGCCGGACATTGCTATTGCCCATTTACTTTGGCATATAGGCGCTTTTGATGCTCCCGATGGTTCTAAAAGGGGAGATAATGACGACCTTACTACTTTAGTTTTTGCAAAAAGAAAAGGAACATGGTTAATAACAGCTATGGAAAATGTGGAAGTAAGTGCACAGGCGCAACCATTTGACCTGGTTAAAATGAGACAACAATCAAAACAATAGCAAAGCGGTTGACAAATCGCTATAATAAGAAGCAGGTATAAAAGAAAAGGTTAATGAAAAAAGCACAAAACATTACATTGCAAAATGCCCTTCACTTCTTTGCGGTCATCACTTAGGGACAGAGAGCCACGAACGCACAACATTAAGTCGTATAGCCGAAAGCCCCGAATTAAAAAAGGTTCAAAATAAAATGCAAAAGCCGGTCATCAGAGACTGGGGCTTTTGACTATACGCTGTTCAGCGACACCGGGCTTTAGGTGGGTTTGTAGTATTTATAGAGAGCCGCTTTTATATTTGGAAGGCTGTTTTGCTTTGGTACAGGTTGCAAAGCAGAAGGCATGTTTGTGGCTTTGGCATAGCTTCCCCTACTCAATTTAATGGATGGATTGTGTTGGTATTTTTCCGTAAATTTTTGCAATGTCATTGGCTTGTTGTTTTATGTAGCCGCCGCTTTTAGCGGCGATGATTTATTTTTTGTTTTACGCCGGTTCAGGTCTTTTATATTTACCAGTGTACCATTATGGTTAAGGTAACTGGCCATTATTTCCATTTTACCCGTTTTGCATTTTAGGCAGCAGGTATAATCTACTCCTGTTCGTTGCAGCATTTGCAGACTAAACGGTATAATTACTTTATGCATTGGTTTCCATCGTACTGCAAAAAGCATGTTCAATGCTTTTTGACTTCCTTCCATATTTCCCAACCCTGCAACCCTATCATGCCTTGTAGTGAAAGTAAGGTTCTTAAATTTATGTGACTCATCAACGAACAAATGGTCAATGCCTAAATCTTTAAAGTTGATACCTGCATCCTTCTTTTCTTCTTTATCTTTAAGTATGCCCTGCAGTTTTATACCCAAATTATTTTTCCTTATCTTTAATCCTTTTAACATTCGCCGGGATATTTCTCCACCCATATCTTTCAGCGTATATAGATCTCTTTCAACATTGTCTAATTCGGTCTGAAATATCTCTCTTTGAATTTCCGGTGATTGAGGAATTTTGCCAAACTAGTCGTGTGTTAAAATGATACATTCCCAATTATTATTTTTTATTTCATGGAATAATCTTAGCCGTTTGGCTGGGGTAAAATCATTTTCTCCCGGAGCAAGTATTTTAGCATTCGGATAAGCCTTTCGATAGGTTTCTACAATTTGATTTACATTGGCTTTTAATGCCAGGATCATTGGTTTATTAACTATACCCAAACGTTTCATTTCATGGGCCGCAACTACCATTGTTAAAGTCTTTCCCAAGCCTACCTCATGGTCAATTAATGCTCCTCTGTTTTGTATGATCCGCCACGCTGAATTCTTTTGTGAACTATATAAATCTTCAATGCCCAACCTTTTTAAATCTAATCCCGGAAACTGTAAATGGCTTCCATCATACTCCCTCAGTACATAACAATTAAAAGTATCGTTGTAGAGTTCTTCCAAATGTTTTTTATCTTCCCCAGGTAATTCTTTTAGCCACACAGTAAAATGATTACGGATAGATTCAATCTTTTGATGTGCTAATTGAATAGCATCGTTATCCGGAACCCTTATTTTCTTATCGCCTAAAT
>NZ_JACMOO010000073.1 GCF_014377975.1 Ferruginibacter sp. | reverse complement strand
GCTTGGGCGGCTTTTAATTCCAATAAAGTATTTTCAACATTTAACTTCTGAACCGCTATTTCATCTTTTTGTTTTTCGCTCTGCTGGTATAGATTAGCCAGCTCAATATTGCGCAATTTGTATATCTCTGCTTCCTGTCTCGATTTCTCTACCCGGTGCGAAATCTCCAGGTTTTGTATTTGCCTGTTTAAAGCGTCTGTATGAATTTGCTTTGATAATTCCATGTATTTTTCAAGATGTTCTAATGCCTGCCGATAGTTGGGAAAGTGTTTATATTTTTCATAAAATTCAAAATGAATTTTAGCAATCAGGTCTAGCGACCCCGTTTGTGTTGCCAGTTTCATAGCATTAGTAAGAAACTCTATAGCTAAATTGTAATGTTGGCTATCCTCGTTTGCAGGACTTTCTAATCCTGCCATAAAAAGAAGGATTTCGGCTTCGCCTTTAATATCACCGGTTTCCTTCCTTATCTGCATGCTTTGGTCAGCGTACTGCCGGGCTTTGCTAAAATCACCTGATTGCATGGTAATAATTCCGAGGTGATACAAGGTATTTCCCTCTCCTTTTTTATGACCGGTAGATTGTGTTATTGAAAGGCTTTGTTCAAAATATACACTAGCCTTTTCAAAGGCTTTTAACTCCATATAAGTTAGACCAATGTTATCAAGACAACCGGCTTCGCCCCACTTATCACCTGAATCTTTGCGTATCTGAAGACTCTGCTCATAGTAATCCAGTGCACTGGTATAGTCACCGGTTTCAAAGTATATCTGTCCAATCAGGTTAATGCAATACGAGCGGGATATCCAGTTGTTTATTTCTGTAGCTATTTGCAAACCTACCAGTAATTGTTGCAGAGCTTGCTCAAACTGGCCAAGGTATTTATAGGTAACGCCGGTATGGTAATGCGCAAGCGATGTTAACTCGCCGTCGCAGGCTTGTTCCGATAAAGAAATACCTTTTAGTAAATAGTCTAAAGAGGCACTTAAATTACCCCGGCTACGCTCTATAATTCCGAAATACTCGTAAATGCTTGCCTGTCCATGCAAATGCCTGATTTCAATAAATATGTCAAGGGCTTGTTGGCAATACGAAAGCGCCTCCTGTAGTTTGGACTGCCTGATTAAAGTAAAAGCATAGGTGCGAAAGCCCTCTGCCAAACCGCGGGAATACCCTATGGTTGCTGCAAGTTCAAATGCTTGCCTGCTTATCTTTTCGGCAGTTAATGAGTCGCTTACCCTCATTTGCCAGGCAAGGGCATTAAACTCCTCTATTTTTTTAATATCATCGTCCCGCTTTTCTATGGTATTCATAAGCCTGAATGTTCGCAATTATAAATCATTTAATACCCATGCATCGGCAGTACCCAAAGGCAGATCGGTGCACAACTTTAAGTACAAAAACAACTGAAGTTTATAACCCGTAATAAACTTGATACTGGTATTGATAATTCCCTGACCTAAGGCATCAGTGCCACCCCATGGATAACTTATTTCTTTATTTAAAAATTCGTCGTCGGTAATAGATGCAAATAACATTTTTGCTTCCTGCAACTGTTGTTGCATGGCAGGCTGTATGTCTGTAGAAAGCAAGTTTTTAGAAGCAACTATTCGTTTACCAAAAAATGCCCTAAAATCTACGGGCTTGGATTGTAACCAAAATGATGGCATAGCAATACCAATTACTGCGAGGTATTGAACCAGTTCCAGCAGGCTTCTCATGCCTTCTTTTGGCTTGAATGAAAACTGATCGTCGGGCACTTTGGAAAGCAGCCTGCACACAATTTGTCTTTCTTTTCAAGACTATTTATCAGGTGTTGCATGTACATAAGATCGGTATTAAACGATGTGAGGTTTATATTTTTTTAGTAATATTCTAACATTATACAATTATCCCGGCGTTATTGCAAGTGTTCAGCCAACAGAGTTTTAGAAAGAGATTAATAGCAGTTGCTAATTTCACAAAATACTTGTCATGGAGTTGAGGCGTGGAATGAAACCAGTGATTTGAGTTTGCAATAGTGTTAAAGCTACTGCGGCATACTCCCTCCTGATAGTTTAAATGAACAATTGTGGTCAACTAATAATAGCAAATCATGCGTTATGTTTATCATCAGACAAGCATTAATATTTTAGGTCATTAGATTTAAAAATAAAAAAGTTCTTACTAAGTGGGTTCATTGCCAGGGCAAACCTGGTACATTCTATCAAGCCCAAAGGGCTTACATATACATAGCCACCGGTGGGGCACGGTGGATATGTATTAGCATCTTTTCCCGGCAAGCCTGAAGGGCATGAATATGTTGTATTTACTTGACAAATTCACTCTTTTGTAATCTTTTATTAAACCCGTAAATGCTATTGGTGCAATGTTATTTAAGCCGGTAAAACTTTTGTAATTTTTTTGTTGCTATTTCATATAAAACTCCCAGGCAATTCTATCCGGGTCTTTAAAAGCCACGTATAATTTATTAAGCACACTATCCAATTTTACACCTGTATTTTCTACACCGGCATTGGCAAGTTTTTTTGTAAAGCGGTGCAGTTCATCTTCAGTTTCGCAGGCAATAGCAATATGATCTAATCCAACTTCAAATGGGCTGAAGGAAGAAAATTCTTTATTTCGGGGATCAGCTTTTTTAAAAGCAAGGAACACATTGTTAGCAACAAATATGATCAAATCATTTGTATCTATAGCCAGAGGAAATCCGAGGATGTTTGTATAAAATTCCTTAGTCCTGTCAAAATCCGTTGAACGCAGGCAAATATGATGAATGTAGCTTTTCATCGGACTTGCATCAAAATGGTTTTCCTGTTCCGTAATTTTTCCTTCTTCATTTATCACAAAAAGGTCGGCTGTCCGTATCGTTTTTCCCAATGCAGCTATTGTTATTTCTGCTTTTGTAATCACACCTGATAAATCATCCTTATAAAAATGATCGTTGATATTAATGACCACACCATCCAAAGTGGGCTCCAGAGGTTTCCACCATTTTTCAAAAACTTCTTGTTTACCCTTTATTAAATTTTGTGCTCCTCCCGGTGCAAGGGGCGCCCTGAAAACAACATCGTCACTAAAAGGAATAGATGCAAACGTTTTCGACTTAAGTGCATTAAAATAAATTTCAGCAGTTTCCTTTAGCAAAGTTTTTCTACTTGTGGTTAAGTCTTGCATGGCAAAATATTAAAAGGTTTTAGGATAAAAATGATTTATGATTTTGAGTTATTTCTTTAATTATTGATTCTCAATACTGGCAATCAAACAGTTTGATTGACATGCTAATTTAGATTAAAGAAATTTTGTCTCATAGTCAAAGCCCATGTTTTTCGAACTAATTTTTGAATTATTTTTTGAATGGGATTGATCCTTTTTCTATGTTTAGATAGAACATTTCACTATTAAATCTATGGGGACAATCATGTTTGTCAGGTTGCCTATAAAACAAAAAAAAGGCAACGATTTTAATCGCTGCCTTTAAGTGGAGTGGAGTGGAGCTGAGCGGAGTCGAACCGCTGTCCAAACATATCTGCCATAAGCCTTCTACATGCTTATTCCGGAATTAGTTGTCGGGTGGCGGCCGGAGCCGGACGAACCAATCGCCACCTTAGCTGGATGGTCTTAAGCTACACGCACAGCCTTGTGTAACAGCATCCCGTTTTTCTTTGATTCAGCGGAGGAGCTTGGCAACAGGCCAGCCTGCATCCCGGCCATAATGAGTGCTAATTCTCTGAATTAGGCAGCCATGGCGTAAGT
>NZ_JACMOO010000394.1 GCF_014377975.1 Ferruginibacter sp. | reverse complement strand
TTACGCAGCAGTGGCAGAGAGGGATCTGCAATTACAGATGCACTGATTTCATTTGGCACTGATGTAAGCTGGCAGAAGAGTGTTACAAATTACGCCGGCAAGTATGCTTTACAGGTAGAAAAAGATTACCAGGAATTTTGTAAAGCATTTGATAAAGGGTATTTTAATTCAACAAATTAGAGGAGTACCCTTTGGTAAGATATTAAGGCACATCTCACTTATTGCAATATTTTGTACCGAAAAAAATATCACAACAATACAGTTTCAAAAATATTAAAAATAAAACCAATGAAACTGTCCTTTTGATAAAGTATTCCATTCAAAAGCGGGAGCCGGCATTTTTACAAAACGATTAAGTTTAAAAAGTGTATTGGCAGACGGGGCAATACCTTTAATGCGATAGAGGTCTGCATCAAAAGCAAGATAGAACTGGCGGTACCTTTCAAAGGAGGGAACAGCTTTTCCATTAATTTCTTTTGGATTCTTTACGGCTCCAATCATACCTTCCCCACCATAACCTGCCGAAAGGTTTAGCCATTGGGGAAACTGACTTGTTTGAGGTAAAAAAGAAGCAATATTTAATGAGAGCCAGTAAGTTTGACCATTATAATCTTTTAACATTTTTTGCGGCAAATTTCTACCAAGTTCACCTGGGTTATAATGTGGGAAAATAGTAGCATGGTAAGAATATTTTAAGCTGATCCGTTGTTGTCCCCACATTAATTGCTGACCATCAAAAAGAAGACAGCCCGCAATATTGGCCAACATATCGCCTTTTGAAAAACCCCATTTAACAGAATGTCCGTCCATTATTTCAATCATGGTCATAAAGGCTAAGGCAGAAAATGACCCTATAAAAGCGGCCTGCCCGGATTTTACACCGGCCCATCTTAATATATCATTTTGTGCAACTGAAATATTATAGGCGGTAGTAGCATGCCCTGCTTTATCCATGCTCAACCATTCATTATTATCATTAAAAAAGTGAAAAGAACTACGTGGAAATTTTTTATACCAAAGATAATTTAACCAGGCAGTGACAGCCGCTCCGGCGATTGCTTCTGTAACAATTATGCCCTTTATCCTTTGTGGGTTATAGTTTACTGAAGGTTTAAAAAAAGACTGCTGCGCATAGGAGTTTACACCTGCCAACAGGAAACAACTGATTATAAAAAAAAATTTTTTGAAAGTTGCCTTATCCAAAATAATATGCTTGCTGTGAATTGTACTTATGTTACTTTAAAAATGAACCCTAATTATTTTTTTCTGGTTGATCGTCTGTAACAGGGGTTTCCACATGTTTTGTATCGAAATTTCTATATGCCCAGCCAAAAATCAATGGAAAAACCCATAATGAAAAAATCATGGCACATAAGATGCCGCCAATTACTACTCTAGCTAATGGCCTTGAACTTTCTGAACCTATACCATGAGAAACTGCGGCTGGCAATAAACCAATGGCAGCCATCATTGCCGTCATCATCACGGGCCGTATCCTTGATTTTACCCCCAGTTTAATGCCATTGTACAAATAGGCCGACTGCCCTTTCATTTTTTGAAGATTTTGTTTAAATACAGAAATCAATAATACACCATCCTGGATACAAATACCAAAAAGAGCAATAAAACCAATACCGGCGGATATACTAAAATTGGTTCCGGTAATATATAACGCCATAATACCTCCTACAATTGCAAAGGGAACATTTAAAAAAACTAATAATGCGTCTTTAAAATTTCCAAACATGGTAAACAACAAAAGAAATATCATTAAAAGACTAACAGGAACTACCTGCATCAATCTTTTTTCCGCTCTTTGCTGGTTTTCAAAATCCCCCTGCCATTCCATTCGGTAACCTCTTTTCAATTGCACAGCCTTATTTACTTTTTCCTGAGCTTCTTTAATAGTACTACCCATGTCTCTGTCGCGGATAGAAAACTTCAAAGTAGAATAACGTTCATTGTCATCTCTAAAGATCAGGCAGGCGCCCGTTTTCTGAGTTATATTGGCAATCTCCTTTATCGGAACTTTACTGCCACTTTGCGTTGGAACCAGCAGGTTGCCAATATCATCCGAATTTTGCCTGAATTGTTCCGGCAGGCGAATACGGATATCAAAAATTTTAATTCCTTCATACAAGGAAGATGCTGCAATGCCGCCAATTGCCATTGCTACTACTGCGTTGGCATCGGCAGTTGCCACACCATATAGCGCCATTTTTTGTTGATCAAAATTTACATCCAATTCAGGCTGGCCTACATTATAAATTATTCCCAGGTCAGCAATACCTTTTACATTTTTCAAAATTTTATTTATTTCTCCTACTTTTTGCTCCATATAATTAAGTGAGTCCCCATATACTTTTACACAAATAGATCCCTTAACGCCACTTACTGCCTCTTCCACATTATCCATAATTGGTTGAGAAAAATTAAGGTCTACACCTGGTATAACGGATAACTTTTCATTCATTTTTTCTATCAATTCATCTTTCGACATAGCAGGTTTCCACTCTGCTTGAGGATACAACATAACAGAAAATTCATTATTATAAAAGCCCGCAACATCGGTGCCGTCATCGGGTCTTCCTGTTTGTGATACGGCATATTTTACCTGCGGAAACTGAATTAATATTTTTCTTGCCTGGGTAGCTATTTCCTTCGATTTTTCGAGCGAAATGCTGTAGGGTGCCTGAACCCTTAACCAGATAGAACCTTCATCCAGTTCTGGCAAAAATTCGCTCCCTAAAAATTTAAACGAAAATATTCCCAACACCATCACAATCAATGAAAATATAACTACTATTTCTTTTCTTTTGTAAGCCCCGGCAAAACCTTTTAGCATAAAACCTGTGAGGTGATGAACAAAAGGATTGTGTTTTTCATGTACGTTTTTACGAAGCAGGATGCTTATCAAAACAGGCACCAGCGTAAGTGTAGTAATTAATGCACCCAGCAATGCAAAACCCAGTGTGTAGGCCAAAGGGGAAAACATTTTTCCTTCTACTTTTTCAAATGCAAACACAGGTAGTAGGCCGGTTATGATAATCAACTTTGCAAAGAATACAGCCTTACCTAATTGAGCTCCATTTTTTCTAATGAGTCCAAGTTTGGCCAATTTATTAAACCTGTCCATCCCAACCTCCATCGCTTTGTGGTCGAGTATAACAAACATCCCTTCTACCATTACTACTGCACCATCGATGATGATACCAAAATCCACTGCACCCAATGATAATAAATTTGCCGACATACCCATTAAATGCAGGCAGATAAACGAGAATAATAAAGCTATAGGAATGATGATAGATACAATTAAGGTAGTGCGCCAGTTAAACATAAACAACGAAACCAGCAGCGTTACCAACAGTATCCCCTCCACCAAATTGTGCATCACCGTGTGTGTGGCAAACTCAATTAAATCAGATCTATCATAATAAGGAACAATTTTAGTATCCTGTGGTAGTATATAATTGTTTAGTTTATCCACTTTTAACTTTATCGCATCCAATACTTCAGTAGGATTAGCACCCTTACGCATTACGATAATGGCTTCTACCACATCTTCTTCATCTGTTATTCGTCTTGTTCCAGTTGAATCAATTAATCCATCGGCTCTTGCAACCCAACCTAGTCGAGGTAAATTAGAAATTGAAACTTCCGCTACATCTTTCACTAAAACTGGTACACCGTTGCTATTGGTAACTACGATATTTTTTATTTCGTTGATATCGTTTAATAAACCAATCCCCCTTACAACAAAAGCCTGGTTATTTTGAATAATCATATCGCCACCAATATTGATATTGGTTTTTTGCACAGCAGTAAAAATATCTAAAGGAGTTATATTGAGCGTAGTTAATTTTCCAGGATCTACCTGTATTTCAAAGGTTTTTGTTTTACCACCAAAAGAGGTAATATCACCTATGCCTGGTACGGAACGAAGTTGCCTGTCTACCACCCAATCCTGCATGGTTTTTAATTCCCTGACATCCCTTATTTTACTGCGCAAAGTATACCTGAAAATTTCTCCGGTAGGGCCTGTGGGTGGTTGTACAGAAGCTAGTATTCCTGTAGGCAACGTTGCATTTCCCAGCAGGTTCATCACCTGCTGCCTGGCTTCTGCATCTTTAACCCCATCATTAAAAATCAATTTGATATAGCTTAAACCAAAAATGTTGGTAGAGCGTAAACTGGTTTTATTTTGAACAGGTGCCAATGCAAGCTCAATGGGGATGGTAATAAATTTTTCTACTTCTTCAGCACTTCTACCGGGCCATTGGGTGATAACGCTTATCTCCGTATTGGTAACATCGGGGAACGCTTCAATAGGCATATTTTTAAACGTGATGATACCGCCAATAATTAGCAGTACAGCACAAAAAATAATGAAGTATCTGTTCTTTAAAGAAAATCCGATAATGCTTCTCAAAAACTTGTTCATTGAAAAAATTTACTTTAATTTCCTGCATTTCCTGCTGGTTACAATACCAGCAAAGCGCAATGGCTATTTTTATAATACTGTCTACAGTTTTTTGCCCGGAAGGCTTTGGTGCTATGTCCTTTAACTTCGGGTTTAAAATACCTTACCCGTTTCCTTTTGCCAAACAACAGCACGTTAGTTTACCTGGCAGGATTGTTTTATAATGCTTTTTTCAAAATCGATTTTCATCTGGCTATTTAAAAAATATACACGAGGTTTTATTCATTCAATGCCCCATATATCTGCAAAGCCTGCGAACTGATTAATATATCACCCGGAAGAACCCCGCCTTTTATAAATACTATGCTGCCATTAATGCTGATGATATCAACAGGCGTTATTTGCACATCACTCTTATTTTTATATAAAAGCACATAATACTGACTATGGTCAAAAATAAGAGAGCTGCTGTTGATGGAAACAGCATTTTTATTTTCACTATTATTAACCATTACAGTAGCAAACATTTGCGGCTTTAAAATATAATCCGGGTTACTCAGCACTACCCTCATTTTCATTACCCGGTTGGCAGGGTCAAGCACATTCATTAGTTTGTCAATCTTTCCCTTAAAGATTCTGTCCGGATAAGAAATTGTGCTCACTTCTACTGCATCACCCTGATGTACCTTTCCAATATTGGCTTCGTAAACGTTGGCCTGTACCCACACTTCTTTAAGGTCGGAAACAGTAAATAAACTGTTGCCATTGTCACTCCGTATAGCCATGCCGTTGGTAATATTTTTTTGCACTATAAAGCCACTGATAGGACTTTTTATTAAATATTCGCCCTGCAGGTTATTTCCGTTAATACTTAAAATACGTTGCGCAGCAACCTTTGAAGCCTCGGCCTGCTCGCTGGCAACTTCTGCATTGGTAACATCCACTTGCGACGCAAGCCCACTTTTATATAATTCCCTTTGTTGCTGCAATAATCTTTTAGTAAGAAGAACATTTGTTTCTGTATTGATAAGGGCTGAATTGTAATTGGCTATTTCAGAACTTTTAACAACGCCCAGTGTTTGTCCTGCCTTTACATAATCGCCCAGCATTACTTTTATATCCTGCACATTACCGCTTACCAATGGAAAAATTCCTGCTACCTTATCCGTATTAAAATCTATTACTCCGTTAAACCGGATGGAATTGGTGAGCGTAGAAACTTTTACAGTATCCATAACCAGTATTTTCATCAGTGAATCAGGAATAATATATTGTTCCCTTTTTATTGCCGGAGAATTTTCTTTTGACGTACAAGAAAAAAGTAAACAAACCGTTGCAATGAAAAATGAGGTGATTATAATTTGCGGAAATAGTTTTCTGAACATAAAATAGTATTGTGTTTACCCGGAAAATTTATTGATTAAAAATGTTGGTACCAGTTGTAAAATTTAATTGTTCAAACTGGCTGACAAGGCTGAAGCGCAAGTTATTTAACTGTACTACATTTTGTTTAAAGGAATCATAGAAATCTATAAACTCTAACAGTGTAATATTGCGGCGCTCATAGTTTTGGGTAACTTCCGAAATGAATGTATTTAATTTTTTTTCAAATCCCGGATCAAAACTATTTAATAATCTTTCGGCCCGTACAGCACCCAGGTATGCATTGGCCACCTGGCTTTCAATGCCATCCTGCGTTGCATTCACCTGCACTTTTGCACCTGCAACAATTGCATCGGCCTGTTTGATATATCCCTGGTTACGATTGAAAACCGGTACGCTGATACCAAAACCAATATTATTATAGTTTTTTACAAAACTTCCCAATCTGTCATATCCGGCCGAAAGCGTTATATCTGGCACCGCCAGGGCTTTTTGCAAACTTAGGTTTTGCTGACTTTGGATAAGGGCAGATTTAGCCATTTTCAGGTCATACCTGTTTAGATAAGCACTATCTACCAACGACTGATACGATACATTCTGAACGATATTTTTAGGTGTTTCATCTATCGTTGCAAGCGGTACAATATACCCATACGCCTTTGCCCTGATTAATAATTTAAATTCACTTTGTACATCGTCAATGGTACCTTGCAGGCTAACCAACTCGGCTTGTAAAGTGTAGAGTTGAGATTTGATGCGCATCAATTCTTTCAGTGCAATATTTCCCTTGGGTACCTGTTCTTCAAATGCCGCTGTAGTCTTTTGCAATGACTGAATTTCTATATTATACACTCTCTGTATTTGCTCCAGATAATAGATATTATAAAAGTCATTTCTTAAAGTGTACCTCAATGTTCGTAAGATGTCGTAAAATTGATACTCTGTAATTTGTACACCCGTTTTGGCTAACTGTATTGCTTTGTTTCTTTTACCTGCAGTTTTTATCAACTGACTATATTGTAAACCTATTTCCCTGTTATCATTGCTAAAGTCGAAAAACTTCTTAGTAACAGGTTGATAAAAACTGGTGGCAAAACCAAACTCCGGGTTGTCATACAATTTAGCTGTAATAATATTTGCCCTGGCACTATCAATACTATATTTCTGAGCTAGAAGTTGTAAGTTATTTTTTCTAAATAATTCTTCAGCTTGTGGCAATGAAATAGTAAGGGAATCTACTTTTTGCTGTGCCGGTAAAAGTTGTGTGAAACAATTAAAGCAAATAAAAAAGACTAAAAAACGCTTGTACACCTATTGAAATATTTTAAATGAAATGCAAACATACAGCCGTATTTAATTAGTACCTATTGATTTAAGTTAAGCGAGGGTTAAGAGTATTTTGTATTTTTTTTTAAACAAAAAATAAAATTCTTGTAGCGTCAGCATCTCTTTAAACAAAATTCATACGCTGATTCCAACAATCATAAGCAAGAAATGTCCACAATAAAAAGAGCAACTTTTTTACTCTTCTGAAAATAAAAATATCTGCATTAAGGAAAAATTATAAATTTTTAATTCAACCAATAAATAGTTAATTAAATACAGTTAACAAGTCAAAACAATAGGAAACGTTATATTTGACTACTTGATAAAATTAGCCTCCATATTTTTTCTGGTTATTTTCTGCGTGTATTCGTTCACGTTTAAAACCCATTATTGTTACAATAAAGATGGTTCGCGTTTTCATGGCAATTGCAAAATACATGCAACCAATGCTAACTTAGCAAGCTTGCTCAGTACTACATTTCAGCCACAAGAATTTGAATGCCACAATGTTCAGCTGGAAAAACAATACCAACAGGCGAATTATTACAACAACTTTGAAACTGGTGTATTCATCTTACCAGCTGCCATAAAGCTTCCGCTGGTTGTTGCTATGTCCGAAAGTCTCGCTATCCCGATGTTTTCTTGCCGGGGTGGACCGCCATCACCAACCTTATCTTTACGTGGGCCTCCTTTGGGCTAATTCCTCTTTACTACAACAGACATTCCGTCTAATTTGGTTAGGGGATATTGTGTTTTAACCCAAGTGTTATTCATTGTGCTGTTCGGTTTTTCATGCCTTTGCATGTTGTAGCTGTTTCCTGCATTTAACAAAGGAATCCCATGTTAGAATTAGCGTTTAAAAATAAATACCTGGTCATTGTATTGTCGCTGTTGATAGCTGTAATCAGCTTTGTGGTCATACAAAGGTTGCCTGTTGACATTCTCCCAAACTACAAAACATCTGCCGTTCAAATACTTACTTTATACCCTGGCATGCCTGCCCAGGTAATGGAAACTGATATTACCAGTCGTATAGAACGGTGGACAGGTCAGGCCAGCGGCATACAAAGGCAAGAAAGTAAAAGTCTGATTGGCGTAAGCATTGTAAAAGATATTTTTGAGGAAGGCATTGATCCTAATACTGCCTTATCACAGGTTACATCCCTGGCCATGTCCGATCTATATTATTTACCTCCCGGTACGGTACCACCCATGGTTATGCCGTACGATCCCACGGCATCAACACCTTTGGCTATGCTGGCTGTTAGCAGTGATAGCCTTTCTGAAAAAGAATTGTATGACATCGCCTATTTTCAATTGCGTAACCTGCTAGGTTCAGTAAAAGGCATAATAGCACCAGCCGTATTTGGTGGTAAGTTACGCCGCATCTACATGTATGTGCATCCCGAAAAACTGCAGGCGTATGGGCTTTCGCAAACCGATGTGGTAGAAGCAGTGCAAAAGAACAACGTGATGATACCTACCGGTGATGTGAACATCGGTAATATGAACTATAGCGTAAATGCCAATGGCATGCTGCCAAAAGTAGACGATTTTAATAACATCGTTATTAAAATGGGCAAAGACGGAGCACCCATTTTTTTGAAGGATATCGGTTATGCAAAAGATGCAAGTGCCATCCAGACTAATATGGTGCACATTAATGGAAAAAGACAGGTGTACATCCCGATTTATAAACGCACAGGAGCAAATACCATTGCAGCCGTTGATGCCGTAAAAGGCAAATTGAAAGATCTAAAAACCCGGTTGCCACAATCGGTGAACTTAGATGTGATCCTTGACCAATCAACTTATGTACGGCATTCTATCAGCGGCCTTTTAAAAGAAGGTACAATTGGTTTGATACTGGTTTCCATAGCATTGCTGTTGTTTCTTGGCAACCTCCGCTCTACTTTTATTGTTGCCTTAAGTATACCGCTTTCGATAATGTTTGCCTTTATTGGCCTCTATTTTACAGGCGATACTATTAATAGTATGACCTTGGGTGGCATTGCGCTGGCCATCGGATTATTAGTGGATGACAGTATTGTGGTACTTGAAAATATCGACAAACATTTAAACATGGGAAAAACATCAGAGCAGGCTGCCTTTGATGGTGCAAAAGAAGTGGCATTGCCGGTACTGGTTACCACGCTTACTATCATCATCGTTTTCTTTCCCATTATTTTTCTTACAGGTATCTCCAAATATCTATTTACACCATTGGCCATTACGGTTTCGTTGGCAATGATTGGTTCCCGTTTTTTCTCTATGACCCTGGTGCCAATTATGGCGGCCGCATTTTTCAAAGGTCATAAGATGAATGATAAACCAAAAGGATTTTTGGGCAAATTTCAAAAAGGT
>NZ_JACMOO010000393.1 GCF_014377975.1 Ferruginibacter sp. | reverse complement strand
GGGTTTGATTACTTAACAGTAGTTGACAATCGCCTGCCAGGCCGTTCATAAGGTCTCAATTAAAAGTGCTGTAAATCAATAAAAAAGCGCTATCCTAACCCGAAATTAACGGGTAGGGATAGCGCTTTTTAAACCAATAGCTAAAGTGCAATCAGCAAAACTATTTATTTATTCCACCACATTTTAGTAAGTAAATCATCCGGGCCCTGTACTTGCAAAGCTGCTTTATAATTTACGGTATTAATGGTTTGTTCAGATAGCGGATACCTGGTACGGCGTGGCCATGCACTGATAGCACTGGCAGAGCCAATAACTGTTTCTTTTGGCACACCAGTCCTTCTCCATTCTGACCAGCCCTCAAAGCCATTATATAATAAAGCGAACCATTTTTGAATCCTTATTTTATACAACTTTTCATCTGTAGTTCCGGTATAAGCAACACCAGGTTGAGTAAAATAACCAGCACCTGGCGCAATATCAGAAGATTTTGCAAAGTGATGATCCGTAGAAGGAATGGCTTGATTTAATACATCAAGCCTGCTTCCATCATAGGCAAATTGGTCATTGATACCATTCATATAATAGGTTGCTGCATCTGTTGCAACGGTTATCAATCCGCGTTCTTTTGCCTCTGCTAAAATAAATTGAACTTCAGCATAAGTTAATAGTAAACCTTGCGCTGCTATTGGAGATGCATAAAGTGGATAACCTACCAGTGGCATCAGGATAGGTGACTCCTGAGATTGAAAATTTGTTCCACCACCATAAGATGATTCTGCCGTTCCGTAACCATTAGGCACAGCTCCGTATTGAGGAGAACCTGTTCCATAACTGGCTGGAGTAGGCATTGCAAAAAAAGCAATCCTCGGATCGTTCAGGTTATTTAAATTGGTTTTAAGCGTAGTACTTAAATGATAATCGCCAATGGCCGGATTATGAAAAGCAGGAAACTCATTATTTAGTTCAGTTGTAAATTGTAAAGCAGCCTGGTCTGCATTTGAAGTAAAAAGCGGATAAGTAACTGCATCGCCTGCAATGGTATTCATTTCAGTACCTACATTAATTTTAGCACCGGTAACACCAGACATCCGCATCAGCATTCTCAGGCGCAGACCGTTAGCAAATTCTCTCCAGCGCAATGCGCTGCCGCCCATTAATATATCGGAATTTATTGGATCCGTACCAGTTGCTAAAAGCGTATTTGCCACTTTTAAGGAATCCATCAATGCATAATAAATATCTTCCTGTTTATCATAAACTGGTGCAAAGTTTCCGGTCGATTTACCATGTACAGCTTTGCTACAAGGCATATCACCAAAATTATCAGTCATTACCTGAAACATCCACGACCTTAATACCAATGCAACGCCTTCGTTATTTTTATCCCTTTTTTGATGGCTCAATACCCGAAGGTTTTCTACATCCTTTAACTGGTCAAAAAAGTTCCAGAGAAAACCACCTTCTGTTTGGCTGGCTGTCCATGCATCATCAAAACCACTGTTATACTGATTGGCATAATAATCACCCACCACACCGGCGCCAAATTGTGATATGTAGGCATAATTACGAACAGAATTTTTAATAATTGCGGGTACTAAAAGTTGTTCGTTTGCAATTTGCTGCGGGCCGTTTGGGTTTTGATTGATGTCATCAAAACGCTTGGTGCACCCGATGGTAAACAATAACCCGAGGGCCATGCTTCCTGTAAATATTTTTGCGTTCATTCTATTTGAATTAATAAATTAAAAGATAATATTAGAATACAATACTTAAGTTGACACCAAAACTTCTGGTAGTTGGCAAACTTAGATTTTCAAAACCTCCAACAAGACCTTGTCCTGAAGAAGCAGCTGTTTCCGGATCGAATTGGTTATTTTTTGTAAACAATAAAAGATTACGGCCTACCAAAGAAAAATTAATATTTTGAATAGGAAGATGACCGTACATTTTCTTAGGAAAATTATAGCCAATTTTTGTTTCCCGCAGTTTAACAAAGGTTCGGTTAACTAACTGCGCCTCAGAATTATGATCATAATACCTCTTGTAAAAATTGCGTGGCCCTGTTCCATTTAAACCTTTACTGTAAGAACCATCAAAAATTTGCAGGTTACGAAGATAAGAACCGTCTGTTTGCAGTACGCCCCCATCTCTGTAATAATCAGTATTATAAACATCATCCGGAGCATGTTTTAGTCTTGCACCAGCCGTTTCAATTAACTGACCAGCACCAGTAGCTTTATTAATAAAACGAGAAACCATTACACCTCCGTAATTCATATCAAAAAGAAACTCAAGATATACACCTTTGTAGGCTATACGGTTGGTAATACCTGCTGTCCAATCAGGATTAATGTTACCCAGGTAAATAGAAGTAGGCGTAATTTTCGGACGTCCGTTTGAACCAATAACCGGCATTCCTTTTAATGGTCCATCGGGTACCCGTTGAAAGCCAGGGCCATACAAGGACCCCATCCTTTGTCCTACCCGTGCTTCAATGGTTGCATCTTCGCCGGGAGCAGCCTGTACAATATTATCAACACCAGGGGCAAGCGATACTACTTTACTGATATTACGGGCAAAGTTGATCATCATGTTCCAGGTTATGCCATTGGCTGAACGAATGGGAACTGCATTTAATTGAACCTCAAATCCTTTGTTGGAAATTTCGCCTGCATTAATTACCCTGCCGCGATACCCGGACGAAACGGGTGCAGTAAGTGAAAGGATTTGGTTTTTAGAAGTAGTACTATAGGCAGTTACATCCAAACCTAACCTGCCTTTAAATAAAGAAAGTTCAGCACCAATTTCTGCCGTACTTGTTTTTTCTGGTTTTAAATTTGAATTATTTAAAGTTGAACTTTCAGATAGCGAAGGAAGACCATTCCATAATTGCTGATAATTATAGGAAGTTAAAATTGAGTAAGGTTCTGCATCATTACCTGCCTGGGCGTATGCAAGCCTTAACTTTAATAAGTCAATCTTATCAGACATTTTAAAAATCTTGTCAAAAAGAATACTACTATTAACAGAAGGATAAAAATAAGAATTGTTGGAAGCAGGCAAGGTGCTGGACCAATCATTGCGGCCAGTAATACCTATAAAAACTTTACCCTGATAATCACTTTGTGCAAATGCATATACACTATTTGTTTTGCGATGTTCATCACCGGCTGAAACCTGCACCGCAACATTGCTATTATTTAAACTATACACACCAGGAATAACCAATGCTCCTGCAGAAGAATTACGCTGACTGCGAAATCTTTCCATCGAATTTGCACCTGCTGAAAAACTCAAATGAAAATCTTTAATATTCTTTCTATAACTCGCCAGTACATCATAGTTATTTTCCTGGTAACCTAATTGTGTTTCAGAGTAAGATCCCTGCATGGCATTAGAACTGCTTAATGCAATTCTGCTTGGCCGGAAATCACTAAAATAATCTGTACCGGCCCTTGCAGTTATAGTTAAATTGTCCAGTATTTTGTAAGTCAATTTTACATTACCGTACAATTGATTTTTAATTTGAGCGCTTGTATTTTCGTACGCATAGAAAAAAGGATTGTCATGGCCATTGCCGTAATCCTGCGAGAACTGCTGAATTCCCTGTAATCCTGGCTGCCAGTAGTTTCTAAGGCTATTAATATCCACATTTCTATTAAACCATACAAACTCGTACATGGGCGTTCCATGATCGTACCCTAAGTTAGGTCTGCTGCTGCTATTTGTATTTGAATAGGTAACAACTGCATCAGCTGTTAACCTGTTGGATAATTTAAAACCTGTTTTAAGGTTAAAGGAATTGCGGGTAAGGTTGTTGTTTGGCACAATACCGGTTTCAGCATTATTAGTGTAAGAAAAACGATAATTTGCTATTTCATTATTTCCGGATAGTGCTACAGAATTATACCTTGAGTGGCCAGTCACAAAAAAATCTTTCATGTTATTAGGGTGGGCAATATATGGAGTGGCAATAATATCTCCCCTGTTAGGCAGGTTAACATCTCCGCCACGAAAACCGTTTTTAGTAGGCCCGTCAAATTGGGTAATGAGCTGACCATTTAATGCTGGTCCCCAGCTTTCATCCCAATCTTCATTAACACCATTAGGATAGGGCGTTCCACCTTGACCAAAATTAGATCCCTGGAAATTACCATCTGTTCCACCACCAAATGAATTCTGAAATTTTGGAAGCATCAATGGATTTTCCCATGTATAACCACTGGTTAATGATACACCCATACCCTTATTACCTTTACCAGATTTAGTGGTAATAACCAATGCGCCATTGGCTGCTCTGGAACCATATAGTGCAGAAGCCGCAGCTCCTTTTAATACATTCACCGATTCAATATCTGCCGGGTTTATTTCGTTTAAACTACTACCATAATCCGGGCTTGTGCCCCCACCGCTATTGATAACAGGATCGTTAGAAACCGGTACCCCATCTACAACAACCAGTGGTTGATTTTTAAAATAATTTAAAGAAGATTCTCCGCGGATAGTAATGCGTGCACTACTGCCTACACCATTGCCCGAAATAATATTTACACCTGCTACCCTGCCAGATAAGCCATTTACAAAATTGTTATCCCGCGCTTCATTCAGTGTTGAACCTTTTACCTCCTGGGTTGCATAACCTAAGGAAGCCTTCTTTTGTACAATACCCAGGGCAGTTACAACAACCTGTCCCAGTAAAGCATTCTTTTCTTTAAGCTTAACAGACAATGCACTTCTGGGTATGCCTTGTTTTACAACAAAGCCATTTATAGTTTCCGGATAGTATCCTAAAAAAGTAAAACTGTAATCATATTGGATACCAATTGATAATTTACGAAAAAGAAAAACACCATTTTCATCAGTTACAGAATAAGCAGTAGCCTTGGTAGTTAAGTTACGGGCCATCACAGTTGCACCGGGTAAAGCCTCTCCTTTTTCGGATAGTACAATACCAGTTACATCAGTAGTTGATCCCACCTGTGCAGTACTGCGTTGCCCCATAACAAGCAGCAGACATACAATACAACATTGCAATACTTTTTCAGTTAATGAACGGGCATTGGTTGTATGCCTGGTAAAAGGCGGAACATTCATTTTTTTAAAGAAAATCCACCTTAGCAGGATGATTGTTTTTTTCATTCTAGTGAGTTTTTTGATTGTGCAAATTGCAGTAGAAAATATTAAAGTAACATTATGTTTATGTTAATCAGTTGAATAATTGCATAAAAAATTAGTCTGGCAGCTGATTGCCGGAATCGTTTATTTTGGATAAAAATATTATTTTTTTTTTTGACATAAAATTCAACAAACGTTTGCGTGATTTTTAAATAAAACAGACAGTAATTTTTAATTACTGCCGCCATAACTTTTATGCAAAGTGCTCACATCAATTAGTGAGTGAGTTCGATAAAAAATTTAGATAGTGTAAAATCGTTTGAATTTATTATTCCCTGCAACTATTTGATGAGCCTTGAATAATTTTATTTTTTAATTGAATGATTCTGCCTTGGTAACAGTATTTTGGTTAATATAATAATTTAACGGAGGTAACCGCAGTAGTTAATTTTTATCAAGCCGTTTTTATTTTATGACGAAGGGAAATGGCTATTGCTACTCTTTTTTATTTTTATAAAAAGCAAGTTCTGCTTCATGGAAAGCGTCTATTGCTCTTAACCAGTCATTCGTTTGCAGTATGGTTTATGCTAATGGATGAATATTTAATATCAAAAAGATTGAACTGAAAAACTGAATCGAAAATAGGTTGTAAGCTAATATGGGCGTGGCTTATATTTCGCAATTACAAATACTTTACAACAAGAAACAGGCTACAAACAATTTTTTAAGCCTAAACAAAATACAGATAATACAATAAAAAATAAAATGCCCCCAACTAAACCGGTAAGCGGCGAACATAGCGCTGTATCGTTACAACATTAAAAGTAGTGCCGGTTTAATATAAAGAGACGTTCCTATAAAGTATAAAAATTTCACACAAAGCTACAAAGGCCGCAAAGCAGTGCGTATTGGCTAAGATACCTTTGTATTCGTTGCGATCTTTGTGTGAAATTTACTTTTGATACCGCCTCTTTTTTAGTTGCTTAATTTTTGTTGTACTGTAAACACAAAATATTATTTCCAGTTTTTATTTGGCAGTGGGCCCATTTCAAAAACCAGGTTCTTACCATTAATAATATTTGCATGGCTGATAAAAGGATGATCAATCGCCTTACCATCCAGCCGTGCACTTTGAATGTATTTATTTTCAGTAGAAAGTTTATTTGCTGTAATGGTAAATATTTTTGGTTGGTTGCCTGCCTTATATTTTAAAGTAAGTTTTGGAAACTGTGGTGCACCGATCGCATATATGCCCGAAGCTGGTGTTACAGGATAAAAGCCCATCACGCCAAAAATATACCAGGCTGCCATTTGGCCGCAATCTTCATTGCCATTTATACCCAGCGGGGCATTGCGGTAATTTTCTGTTGTATGCTTTCTTATCAGCTCCTGGGTTTTCCAGGGTTCTCCGCAATAATCATACAGGTAACTGTAATGATGCCCCGGTTCATTGTCATGGCGGTAATGGTTACCACTAAAGTTCTCATCCAGTTTAGCGATGAATTTTTCTTTCCCTCCCATCATTTCAATCATCCCGGGAATATCCTGCATGGCACCGAAAAGGTAGGTCCATTGATCTCCTTCTGTAAAACCATCCTGCCGGCCCAATTTATTTTTTGGATTGAAATGTAAAAACGTACCATCTGCATTTTTGGGAATTAAAAAGCCGGAGGT
>NZ_JACMOO010000392.1 GCF_014377975.1 Ferruginibacter sp. | reverse complement strand
TGTATAAAAAGTAGTTTAGTTTGGGCGAAGTGTTGCTGAAGATAGGCAAGAGAAAAGCCGCGCCTATTGACAGTCACCAGGAATTGATTGTTTTGATAATTGTTAAAGAGATGCTTCAAAAATGGGTTGTATTAAACGAACAATTACTTATTCCTGGTGAAACCATTTTGGGCACTTAGTTATTACCAAGTGATGTATGTCAAAACTCCTTTTTTATAGTTTATAATTTTTGAATTCAAAATAAAACCACCAGGAAAATTACTTTTATTTTCACCGGAGAATACACTCTGCGTCATAAACAGGTAGTAATGTTTAGGTATTTTAAATATGGAATTTACCTACTACGGGAGCGACTTACTGATTTTAAAAATAAATTAGTTTCACAAAATGGGCCTAAGAAAAACATTCTAAGAAATCACTGAGCTATAATTTTATTGTAAAAAGAATATTGGTCCATAAACTATTACTACTTTCAATTTTTATTGTAAGTTAAATTACGTTTACCATTGATGAAAAAATTATCTCCCTTTTTGATTGCTTGATTATTATTGGCAACCATTACTGGTTGTACTTTTAAAAGAGCAAGTGGAAAAATTCCTGTCAGTTACCAACTTTTATAAAGTATTCCGCCAAACTGTTGAAATTAGTAAGACGGAACCGTTTGATAATTTCAACTTGCAATCAATCGTCTTAATCCTTCCACACTTAAACGATCAGTTTTACGATGCAACATTCTATGGCAGTTTGAGCATACTAGGGCAAGGTCATTTATTGTAGTTTTACTTGTGCTGGTAAAGTCAGCCAAGGGCGTACGATGATGGCATTCTATATAATTAAAACCAAGCTCACCGTATTTAGCATTAAAGTCAAACTCGCAAGCTTCACAAAGTAGCTTACCAGCTTGTGCAAAAACGTTGCATTTCTTTTGAACAACAATATTAAGATCTCTTTCCCTAAACTTATGAAGTTTATAAATCACTGCTCCCTCTTGCACTTCGTTTATTTCGCCGTCTTCTTCTTCAGGTATCAGGTATAATTGATTGGGTAATTCAGGGTCGGCGGCAATAGTTTTAATATGCTTTGCTAATTGATGCAATTTTTCGGTATCGAACTCAAACTCGATGAAAACTTTTTTATCTAGCTGACTAAAAGATTGCATTCCTTTTCCATGATAAGTAGAGTCAAGCGCTAAGAAATTACTAAGCTTAAGCCCAACCCCGTTCGGGTTTCTAAATTTCACTTCATCGGGTCGCTCATTAAATATGGGCAGTCTATTTAATAGCCGGGATAATTCTTGTATCTCCGGATTTCTTGCATGAATTTGACCTGGCTCAAGCCGACTATACAGGTCTAGTGCCAGTATAATTTCATCTCTATGCCACGGAGGATTACGCAAATACTATATTTTAAATGAGGAGTGTAAATTAAGGGATTTAAGGCACTTGCAGTTTGGGTGATAATGATTAATATTTTGCCAGCTTCTTTCTCCCGATGAGATTTTATCATAAATACAGCATTTAGTTCCAGTGGGGTTTTCGCAACCGTACTTCAAACTAAAAAGATACATCTGCGAAACCTCGCTGCCGAAAAGAGCCATTACTTCAGCCAGCAACTCATTGTATTATTAATACACTGCAGGATTTGATGGCGCCTTTCTACTTCTTCACAGCAACTTCACCTCCCAAGACTTGTATTTTGGCAATGGATCTTTAGATTTGGTAAAACTCGTTGCGATATTGCTTATAAGAAAAAAAACAGCGGGCACTATGCGTACTTAACAAACACTGGTAATAAACCATTCATCGTACCTGCCTACTTTACTGCAACAGTTCACTCATTTTTACTACCCTGTTTTCGTGCATGGATTTATTAACTGCAATTGCCAACAGCATTGCTTTTAATCCGTCGTTACCTGTTATCGGCATGGGCTTTTTTTGTTGCAGGGCTTCAATAAATGCAGTTACTTCCAGCAAGTAAGATGCTGCATATCGATCAATAAAAAAGTTGAAATTTTGTGATAGGTGTACACCCGTATGATCAATGAATTGATTGGTCGTTTTTAAAGGATTTTCTGCTTTCATCATACCCTTCGTGCCAAATACTTCCAGCCGCTGGTCGTAGCCGTACACCGCTTTGCGACTGCTTTCTATGAGAACGGTTACCTGGTTTTTAAACGTCAGCAGTACATAGCCAGTATCAATATCTCCTGCCTTTCCAATCTCCGGATCTATCAGGTTAACACCCTTTGCATACACTTCTTCCACTTCATCTGCTACCAGGTAATTGGCCATGTCAAAATCATGTATCGTCATGTCCATAAATAAGCCTCCGGATGATTCTATATAAGCAATAGGTGGCGGTGCAGGGTCGCGGCTAATGATGTGTATAGTATGTAGTTTCCCGATTTTGCCTTCAACAATACATTGTTTAATTTCTTGAAAATTTGGATCCATCCGCTGGTTAAATGCCAGCATCAGCGGCACACCGACAGCCTTAATTACCTCCAGGGTACTAAGTACTTTTTCCAATGAAAGATCGAGCGGTTTTTCACAAAAAATGGCTTTGCCTGCTTTTGCAAGCTGCACTACATAATCGGCATGTGCATTGGTGGCGTGCAGATAAGCACCGCATCAATTTCAGGATGCTGTATTACTTCGGCTGCATTGGAAGTAACAAGCGGCACATTGAATTTTTCTGCAAACTTTCTTCCTTCTTCCGAAGGATTCATGGCTGCTATCAGTGTTGCGCCTGGTATGCGGGTACAAATATTTTCAAGGTGTATCTTACCAATTCTATTTACACCGAGTATACCCAATTTTATCATCCTGTTAAATTAAATATGTACAAAATAATTATTTCAACATTTTTAAAAATACCATAATGCCTAAAGCAACGATTAAGATTTATTTTTTGAGCAATTGGCTACCGTAATAGCTTTTACGTGCCAGGGAGGCAACAATGGCGCTATGGTAACGTATTTAATATTACGGCCAACAACAGCTTAAATATTATTAGTATTGATTTAGTGAACTACTTCCAGATTTTCTTTTAACCATAAATCTCTGGAAGAAGAGCCAATCGATATTCTAAATATGCCAGGTTCTACTACAGTATTCATTTGTTGATCTAACATTTGTAATAGTGCAGGCGTAATTTTAAAAGATAAAGATTTCGTTTCTCCCGCATTTAAATGAATTCGTTGAAAACCTTTTAATTCCAATACAGGCCTGGCAACAGAAGCCAACAAATCTCTGATGTATAATTGTGCTACTTCATCCCCAGCAACATGCCCGGTATTGGTAATGGAAAAATGAACAGTGACTGAATCAGTAGTTGATATTTTTTCTTTATCCAATTTTATATCTGTATACTTAAATGTAGTATAACTTAGTCCGAAACCAAATGGAAACAATGGTTGCCCGGATAAATTATTATAGTCATCTCCTCTACCTGTAGGTTTATGATTGTAAACTAAAGGCAATTGGGCCTCTGACAAAGGGAATGTAATGGGCAGGCGACCAGCAGGATTATAATCACCCCATAAAACATCTGCCACCGCACGCCCGCCTTCTTCGCCTGGATACCATACATCCAACAACCCATTTACTTTACTTAGCCAATTAGTCATTGTTACGGCACTACCCCCTACAATTATCACTGTAACAGGTTTTCCGATGGCTGCCACTTGCTCAATTAATTGTTCTTGAAATCCGGGTAAACTTAACATCGCTCTATCTTGAAATTCACCTTCTTTAATTCCAACTACAATTACAATGGCGTCTGATTTTTTTGCAATGTCAACTGCATTTGCAATTTTATTTGCATAATTATTTTCAATACCAACGTTCCAAATAAATTTTATTTGTCCATTGCTTGTTGCTTCGTGAAATTCAATTTTAATGTCGTACTGTTTCTTATTTTCAAAAGCAACATCAACTAATTTAGTGCGGTAACTTTGTTTTAACCAGTTGTCTATTACTAATTTATTATCAATATATAATCTAAATCCATCATTGCCTTCCAAACCAATTTTATACAAACCACTTGCCGGCGCTGTTAATTTCCCCGTCCATTTAATTGAATAATTATCTGTAGTTAATAAAGGATCTGGGGAAGAAAGGGTCCAGTGAAAATCTACCTGTTTATCTGACCTGATTAAAACAGGACTCCCTGCAGGCTCAATAGTATTATAATAAGCGCCGCTTAAACCTTGCGTCACTTTATCGTTTGCAAAGTTCGCTAAATAGTTTGCAGGAATTACGTCGTATGTTGTATTAGTTTTATCTGCACCTTCGGCATAATTAATTTGAACACCTGTTCCAAGCTTTTCCTTAATTCCATCAAGGATACTTATTTTTCCATTACCGGGGCCACTATACCCGCCCAGGCTAGCTTCTATTGCTTCTTTTCCTATTACCGCAATTGATTTTATTTTTTTACTCAAAGGCAAAACCGTGTTTTCGTTTTTTAATAAAACGATGGAAGCTGCTGCGGTTTCTCTGGCCAGTTTTTTATGCGTTGTATTATTGATCCATTTTTTTGCTGCGTCTTCAGATACATAAGGATTTTCAAATAAACCCAATTCAAATTTTGCAGTAAGCACCCTGCTTACCGCCTCGTCAATTGTTTTACTTTTGATAGTTCCATCCAAAAAGTGCGGCTTAAATAATTCATTGTGACTAAACTCTGTTTGAAAAATAACATCTAGTCCGTTTGATATTGAATTTGCACCGGATGCAGGATAGTCTGCTGCAGTATTGTGTAATACAGCTGTTCCACCTACTGCACTGGCATCCGAAATTACAAATCCTTTAAAGCCCCAGTCTTTTTTTAATTTTTTATTTAATAACCAGTCATTAGCCGAACAGGCACTTCCATCATAAGAATTATAGGCTGTCATAATAGATCTTGATCCACCTCTTGCAATGGCAGCTTTAAAGGGAGGAAAAAATTCTTCCTCAAGAAATCTTTCATTGAAATGAATTGGATAACTATCTCTGCCACCATCACCCACATTTGCAATAAAATGTTTGGGTGTAGTGATGATGCCCATTTTTTCGAAGGTACTAACAAAGGCTACCGCCATTTCACTTGCCAAAAAAGGGTCTTCACCATAGGTTTCTTCTGTACGCCCCCATCTTACATCGTTTGCAATATTGACTACAGGAGAAAGTACATCTCTGATTCCTCTTATTTTTGTTTCCAGGGCAATGGCAGTTGAAACTTTTTTCATTAAACTTGTATCCCATGTTGCAGCCAATGCAATCGCCTGAGGAAAAGAGGTAGCGCCTTTTCGTACTAACCCATGAAGACATTCATCAAAAGCAATCATTGGAATACCTAACCTGCTTCTTTCTACAAAATATTTTTGAATGTGATTAATTTTTTTTGCTAAAGCAAATGCATTCTCTTCTGCATTGTAGTTTAACATTTGAGAACTTGCCTTATCACCTTCAGAAGCTGCACTCACCTGAAATCCGAAAATACCATTTTCATATTTTGTTTCATCGGTTCCTAAATCGCCTGGAATCATAAACAACTGCCAGAATTTTTCTTCGGGTGTCATTCGATTTAATAAATCCTTTACTCTTTCCTCAATTGGCAATTTCGAATTTTTGTAAGGTGCCGTATTTTGAGCAGTACCAGTTAAACATACAGCAAATAAAAAAAGGCAAATCGCAATTAATTTGTTCATAGTGAAATATAATATTGTTCTGGATAAAATATCAATTAAAGGGTGGAAAAAATCCAACCTTTAATATTGTACTTGTTCAGCAAAGAAACTTATAATATGGATAAAGTTATAAATTATGTCAGAGAGCCGGTATTCCCGTTAGTTACTATAGTTAAACACTATAAAAAAAATTAGTTCCAGCGGGATTTTCGTAACCGTAACTTCAAATCGAAAAAGAAACTACTGCGGAAATGACCTTGTTGAAAAGTACCGTCACCGCAGATATTTGCCCTTTGAATTAATTAAGATGTACAGGATTTGCATACGTCTTTCATCTGCTCCGGATTCAGACAAGGAGCGTTTGTAAACACAGGCATTAGTAGCTGTGGGGTGTTCGGTAAAATATTATTTGTATTGAAAGAATCATCGGAACGATAAGCTTCCGGAGTAACCACCGCAGGCGCAACAACTTATTTTTTTGTGTAGTTAAATTCCTTTCAGCAGTGGTTGTTGGCAATACCATCCTACTAAAGCCGCCATTACTTCCGGCTGATTTTATAACGGTTTTGCTCTGCCACATTAAGTCTGTTTTCATGTTCGGCGATGTATCTTTCAAAATCTGCTGGCATGGTTAACTGCTCATACACTTCATCATAAAAATGAAGTTCGAGACTAAAGATGATTGTTTTACGATGGATAATTTTGAATCTCAGTTCTGCCTCAATTTCGTATGGAGCAATGCCGGTTTCGGCTTCGCCATTCAGGTATCTCATCCAGCTGTTGTTGTAATCAAGTGCATCAATATCGTCCGTTGCCATTATTTTAAACTGTTCTATAAAATGGTTAGGGCAATCTCCTTCGGTACTGATATTAATGGCCAATGGCCCTTTGGAATGATTGCACAAACTAAAATAAGTCCAGAACTCATTTCCATCCGCTATTCCCAATTCCATTCCTTTTAAATTTTTGAACCTGTTATTCCTGCTTTTAAAATATTCAAATAATTCTTCCTGAGAAATAAGTTTCATAGTATACTGTATGTTTTTTTTATGCAATAATCGAAATGAATGTTTCTTTACAAGCTGCCAAAATAATTTTTAACCTTATCAAGCCAAACACGCAGGAAATTTCAAAAAATTGATTTTTTCATCTTGTTCTGGCAGGTTCTCTTGCCCAGCGCAGTGTAAAATAAATCCTGCATACATATTTTATTGTTACGTGTTCAATATAAGTTACTGGATTTTCGGCTTCCAGCAGTTCCTGATTTCTTTGCTGCCACAATTAATTTTGCGCCCGGCAGCAATAAATAATTTACCCGAACGTACAGTAAAAATATATCCCACACCGAATTCTATTTCAACAACTCATCCACTCTTTTAAATGTATATCCTTTTTGTTTAAGGGTTGTAATCAATTCATTTAAGCGTAAATAAAATTTATTAGTGCGCCGGCTGTCTGTACCAATGTGCAGTAATAAAATATAGCCGTTTAAACCATGGTCATCGCTTGCTTCGGTTTGCAAAACAGACTGGTAAATTTCGTTGGTGCTGCGGTAATTTTTTAAGCCAGGGTAAGTATAATCAGCATTACTTAACGTACCGGGCGAGTAGTTGATCAGCTGCAGGCCGTTTGCTTTTGTCCAGGCGGCAATGCTGTCATTGTACCATTCATAGGGCGGCAAAAAGTAGTTTGCTTTTACAATGCCTGCTTTGCTAATGCTGTGCAAGTTTGCATTAAGGTCGGCGATAAATTGTTTTTTTGTTACCAGCAAACTGTCGCGGTTATCCCAGTCGCAGTATAACAGGTGCTGGTCGCTGTGTGGCCCCAGGTAGTTGCCCTGTTGCTTCAGTTTTTTTATCAGCGAACCAAAAGCAGAGTTACGGTAAAAGTGGCCGGTAAAAAAGAAAGACGCCTGGATACCCTGCTGTTGTAAAGTACCTGCAATAACATTGCCGCCATCGGCAAATTCATCGCCGGTAAATACAAGTCCCAATTGTTTTTTATCCGTGTTACCCCTTGTAATGGCGCCTTTAAAAATGGTGTGATTTAGGCGGGCTGCTTCAGCTTCCCTGGCCGCAGCCAGATAAATCAGCGATGCAGTTCCATCCATTGTAGGCTCGTTGGTGCTGTAGTCGCCATAGTCATCATGGTACACTGCCAGCGCACTTTGAAAGGGCGCATATTCATCAGCATTCTGCAACTGAATACCAATGAGGTTGCTGAAAATAGTGGTGTATACCGGGCCATCTACCAGGCCACCGTTAATGGGATGCTGTTTTAAATGCGTAAAGGCACTATGCGGATCAACCGGGCTGTCGCCCCAGGCCGGTAAACCATACACCATGGAAGTACCCCAGGGATTGCAACCAAATAACCAGTCGGTATTGGCCTGTTCCAACTCAGCAAAAGTTGCGTCGCCGGTTAGTTGCCGGTACCAGTAACATTGAATGGCAAAGGCCGTAGTTAAATTATTGCTGCACCATATAAAAGGGATACCGCGGTAAAACGCATTTTGCTTTGCCTTGTTCCATACCCGTTCTATGCCTGCTTTATAATACCCGGTAATGGTATCTCTTTTTTTACCAGTCAGTTGTTTGGCCAGTTCGTAATGGCCAATGTTAATGAAGGGGTACCATTGGTAATGTTTAGCAGTATCTTTTCCCAGCCAGGGCGTAACAGGTTCTGCCGCTGCATAACGCATGGCATTGCCGATAGCAGCAGGCATCAAGCCGCCGGATGTTTTTAGCTGGTGCGTTTTTTCCATTGTTGCGGTTACGGCATTGGCAAGTTCCATATCATCTACCCAATTGTCTTCTGCATAAATATAGGGGGATCGTACTGAAGCAGTTTGTGTAACGCCCGGCTTCCTGGCGGCAAATGCCAATGCACTCATTGACTTCTGCTTCAGTGTAATGGCAAATTTGCCGTCAATCTTTTTAAACAACATAAAACCCAATCCGAAGGCACTGGCAAATTTGCCTGCGGTAGAAGAAGTGCCGGTAGTATTGTTCATAAACTTGCCCCGTTGCTGCGGCTCGCCGCTTACAAAATATACTGGCCGCTCAAAACCTCTTCCATAAAAACTATCTTCTGTTGGTATGCGCATGCCCATGTGATCCCGGTCGTCGCCCAGCTGGTTAAATAGTAAGTTGGGTGCCGGATGCATTTTTAGCAACCAGTTCAATCCCCACCTCGCTTCGTTGAGTACGTCGGGGAGACCATCTTTTCCATCGAGCCCATTGGCCAGTTTTTCGTCTGTAAACACATCCGGAAAATCACGATAAGCCATCAGCAAATGATAGGTGGCGTTGGCAGATGTGGTGGCATATTGCAGGTAATCGCTGGCATCATGCCAGCCGCCTGTAACATCAATATGCGTACTATCCTGCAGACCGGCTGACTGAGCATCCAGGGTATAGCCATCATGGGTATGGCAGCTATCTTTTAAATATGGATTAAAACCACTTCGCTGCTGGCGCATATATTGTAAACAAAAATTGGCCACGCCTTTGTACACGTTGGCATCAATTGAAAAGGTTGCTGACAGCGCATTTCCGGCCGATAGAAAATATCTTCCCGCTGAAATAAAAGTAGAAAAGCTAAGTCGATAGGTATTTTGAAACGGACCATAAGCGCCAAAGTTTTTTGCAACCGGTGCTGTATAAACTGTTTTGCCGGTGGCAGAATCTACCAGGTTAAACGATTTAATTTGTTGTATGCCTTTACCACACCATACCGCTACTTTGATGCCGTTTGGCGTATAGCCCAGTTGATTGATCCTGATCCATTCCGTTTGACCTTGGGCAGCAAAAAATGAAAATGTCTGGCAGCAGGTAAGCAGAAAAAGTACAGCAAAATTTTTTATGTTCATTATATCGCAAAGTTGATTGGCACCTAAAGTTAAAGCATCAGTGCAGGTTACAGTTGTATTTTATTATCTGAAACCATCCTGACGTATATTCCCAAACGCCAATGTTTTGCTCTGGATTGTCGGCAAAAAAATAGTTGAATAAAAAACCCCTTATTTGTTATGATTAACAGGATTTATTCGCCTTACATTTGAAGCTGCAATAATGTGTGTAAAGGTAGAAGCAGTTTTTATTGCCAATTCCATTTTTTTATATCCTTCGCTATTTTTAATGGTATTTATTGCTTCTAATGTTGTGACTTCAATTAAAATTGCAAAATCAAACTTAGCAATATGCACTTTGCCTTTTCTTTCCATCATAAATTTCCCTTTTCCTGGCGGAATAAGTCGTGCTTTAAAAACAACAGCGCTAATTACATCACTTTCTTTTTCTAATTGCTTACACCATGACTTACCTTGTTTGATTAAACTTTTTTTTGGCGTTTGTTGTAAGAAAAAATGGAAAGGGAGATTTGTCAACTTCTGCTGCTATGTGTAAATAATAATTTTTTGATGGCTCTATTAATGATACCTTTTTAAATTGAAGATGCTGATTGACAATATTCAATTCAGGTGTTTCGGTTTTATTATCCATTTTGAGTATTATTTATTTTGTAAACTATTTTTTTTTGATAAACGATAAATTGCGTAAATGCCCGGTATCATTGGTAAAATTGCTGTATACATCCCGGCAAAATAATAATGTTCTGTAGTTTTATAATAGTAATTTGGCATATTGGCAACCTTCGTTCCGTTGATGATTTG
>NZ_JACMOO010000391.1 GCF_014377975.1 Ferruginibacter sp. | reverse complement strand
GGAATAAAAAGGGTATTGTAGCCACTTGCTACAGTTGTACCAATTGTACCAGTTGCGGCAGGTGTACCTGTATAACCGGTTGCAGAAACAGTGATCGTTTCTGAAGTTAATGTTGAAGTACCATTAAAACTAAGTGGAATGGCTACACTTGCCTGCCCTGCAGTAAGGGTTGTGGTATAAGTTTTAGGTGTAAAATCATTTCCCGAACTGATAATGGAAAAAGTAACCGACCCAGCTATTGCATGTGCCAATGCAACAGTTAGCGATGTACTTTGTGCTGTACCACTATTGGTAAACGAACTTTGCGACAGGAAAGCACTGCTAAGTGAAGGCGTAGTACTGCTGGTAGCTAGTGTATCAGTTTTTTTACAGCCTACCAACATGTGAGCAATAATAGTGCAATAAATTTGGTTATCTTTTTCATTTGCTAAAGGCTTTCAGTTATTATTTTAATAGGTTGTTTATGATCGTGTGTAGGTTACGGTTAAAGTGGAAGTACCAAGCGTGATGGTACTCATGGCACTTAATAAAACATCCATTGTTACTGCGTTGGCTGCTACGGTAATAACAGGTTGTTTAGAAAGTGCGTACACCGTAATTACATAGATTTTTGGTCCAGGCCCTTGTGAGCAGGGTGGTGTATAACTCATTTTCCCATCCACCGTATTTATTCCGAAAGTACCAATGCCACTTACTGCGTCAGGTATATTGCTTACCGCAGCACTTAAGTTATACAGGCATATATAAACATGGTTAGCTCCTGTTGGTGGCACGGTATGCATTGTAATAGCGTAGGCATTTGTACCGGCAGGTGCATCTTTCCAAGAAATGGCAGGAGAAATACCAGCACTATCGCAGGTGTACAATTTAGGAAAAGTTCCATTGTTTGTAAAGGCTGTGCTAAATGCCACTAAAGTACTAACTGGAGTTGTAGATCTAGCAAGATCACTGCTACTCTTTTTACATGCTGTAAAAAGCAATGGAAGCAAAAATAGTAAAACGTTCATTTTGTTTATTTTAAAACTAAATAACATATTGTTGTTGTAAAAAGGATTTGATCTATCGGCTTTTCTTATAAAGGCCAATCGCCTGGCTTTGATTTTTATAACCAAACTAACGTTGATACTGAGCCGTAGTAGTTACATTACTTGTATTGATAAATGTAAAAAAGTAATTGTTTGATGTGTTCCAATTATCATTTACATAGCCATAACTTGAACCTATTTTATATTGTAGTGAATAAGCGTTGGTGCCTGTAAGGGAAAATGTGGTAATACTGGCGCCGGTTAATGGGCTGGTTGCTGGCCTGAAAGGTGATGAAAATGCCTGTGGCAGAATCTGGTTTTCCGGTGCTGCAGTTGCAGGGTCGGTAGCTACCACTCCTCTCATAGCCCCTATCACGTAAGGATAAGTGCCAGTACCATGATAATGGTATGTGCCACCGTTGTAAATATGGCCATGGCAGGTATCTAAAGCATTCATTGGTGTGCCATCTGGTTCTTTTGCACCATACACTGCAAATCCATCCAATGCAAAGGCGATGGGTTGTAAACCAGAAGTGGTAGATAGATGTAAAGGAGCTGCATGATAATGATAGTCATCTCCTTTGCCACAATGCCCCCCAATTGTCCAACTCTCCAATAAGATAGGAATCTTCTCCACGGTTATTTAATGCATTAAAAATAGGAACACCATTTACGGCCAATGCAACAGCGCCTTTCATAAAGTTGCTTTTTGTACTCATTGGTGTAGTTGCATATACGGGTTGCAATGGAATAGACCAACTATTAGTACCTGCGTAAAATTGAGGTGTAGGTACTTGTTGTTGCCAATTGGTGATACCTGCCATCATGTTGTGTGCCGGTAAACCGTTTGAGGCAACCGTATAATAAGTGGTCCCAACTGCGGTTGTTACAAATGGAGTGTATGGCGCAAATGCTGAGTCTAAAAATGTAACCCTTGTTATTGGTATCGTGGTTGTTGTAACCGCTGTTGTGTTGTCATTACTTTTTTTACAGGCTACCATCAAACAAACCGCTGCAATTGCAGACAGTGAAAAGTTCCAGCGATTGTTGCCGTAAGAATTATTTTTTCTGTTAAGTAAATGTACGTTGGCAATAATGAGCAATACCAGCAAACCAAAGAACAGGGAAACGAGGAGGTATTGTGGATTTTTCACCAACTCAGTTTTATAACTGTTAACCGGTGCGGCATTAAGCGCTTCATTTAATTGTTTGAATTTATTTATTTTAAAACGTGCCAGCAATTGATCTTGTGCCGACAATGATTAAACGGAGACATAAATTAATTTTCCTCCCAATTGTTCCAGCACAAGTTGGTCGCCATAGCCTTTTGAAAAATTACCCATAACGATTTGTCCATTGGTAAGGGTCCAGCTATTCAGTACATCTCCCTTGTGATAATGGCCACCAGGGTGTGCAAACACATTACCTGCTAAAAGCCAAAGCAGTGTTACGAGGGTTAATTTAATCAACATTATTTTTAGTGTTTTCATGTTGGAGATATAGTTTCTTGTTAAAACGGAATAAGCTGTTTCAGTTAAATAATTTATTTCTGTTATTGCATAATTAAAGTTCAAAATCGTTTGCCGTAAAAGTGAGTAACTTGCTTACCGGTAGGCAGATACAATAATGATAAATATCACTTTATTCTTTACCGGTAAAAAAATTAACTTAAGGAGTTTTTTATTGTATTATTAAAAATCTATTTCTTTTACAATATTTTTTAAGCTGCAAGTACAGTTAATATAGTTGGGTAATTTTTTTAATACGCCAATAGGTATTTTATCAGGTATAGATGTTTAGGTTGTCCAGTTACTTTTATTTTTATTGGTATAATTTATTGTTAGAATAATTTACGGTAGAAAAAATAGCCTTCTATTGTATGTTTAGGCTACCCGATTTATTTCTTTCGTAATTCGAAAACGCTTTTGTTAGAAGCCCAATCATCTTAAAATAATTTTATCATTAGTAAACGAACATAAAAAATTTTATTACTGAAGAGGCGGTGGCGGAGGTGGTTCGTTTTGCCCTGTAGGTTTTGGCGGATGTAATTTTTTAGCGGCCGTCTCATATTTTTTATATTGTTCTTGTGTCAATATTTTTTTTACTTCTTCATCCCTTTCCTTTATTAAATTATCCATTTTCGCCTTTATTGTTGGGTTTATTGTAGCAGTTGATGGGGGCTCGTTTCCATGTAATTTATCTGCTGTATTAAAAAAATTGGTAAATATTTTTTTAACGGCTGTTTGCTGTGTTGTATTTAATTGCATTTCTTTCTGCAATATTGTATTTGTCTTTTTTAGCCGCTCTTCAACAGTGGGTGGTTTATGTGGTTCCTGCGGGGGCTGTGCTGTTGTAGTAATGCCAAACAACATTAATGTTGCTAAAATAATTTTTATTTTCATAATTTAAATTTGCCTATCGACGCATGAGTTATTTATAATCCTTCGGTGCAAATATTTATTTTTCTGGTGGTGGTCTATCGCCATGTTGTTCATCCCGTGGCGGATGGCTGTCACCATTTTGATCATCAGGTGGTGGTTGATCAGGACCACCGGAACGTCGTTGTTCTCCCATCCGATCAATAATCTGTTGTATAATTTCATCAAACTTTTTTTGCTGCTCAGCATTACACAAGGCCCTTACTTTATTAAAATGTGCTAATGTAAGCAGGTCTATTTTTTCTGTAATACGGCTTATTACGGTAGCGGCAGTTTGCTTAATACTGTCAGGTGTATTTTGCTGTTTAAGTAAATTAAAAAAGTTTTGTTTTGCATCTTTTATCGCTTCATGAAATTCTTTTATTGCTTCCCTGTGTTCCTTTGCCAGTATTTTCAACTTTGCCTGCTGCACTGCGTCTAACTTTAATTCCTTTACTAAAAAATCCTCTGGCTTTCCTTTGGGTTGTTCTGTTTCTTCCGTGTGTTCTGTTTGTTTTGCTTTACCCAGCCAAAACATAGCAATGGAAGCGGTGTTAACCGCCAGCAGCAACACTACCAGCCATGTCAGCATTTTGTTTTTTGCTACGTAATTCATACTATACTATTTCAAAAAGGTGATGAAATGCTTTGATCATACCACTCAGCAAAATTTTGCAAAGCAGTAGCTGAAACTGTAGCAGTAGGTTTCTTTGATGTAAACAGCTGCGTAACCATCATGCCATTTACAAGCAGCAGTAGTGCCAGTGCACCAATTATCCAAACCGGTTTCAATGGTAAACCCCAGCCTTGCAGCGGCAGGTAATTTTCCCCACCTATATGCCCGGCAAGCATCCTGCCTTTTAGTCTGGTATAAAAGAAATTATCTGTTTCTTCTTCCCGCATACCAAGCAGGCTTTGAAGGTGCTCATCAACCAATGGTGTAAATTTCGGTTTCATTTTATTTATTTAAAGTTTTGTAATAACCTTCTAATTGTTTTTGCAAATTCACCGTTGCTCTGCTCATGAGCGATTCAACTGCTTTTACATTTTTTTGCAGAATGGCGCAGGTTTCCTCATAGTTCATTCCCTGTACTTTTATTAGTGTAAAAGCCAGTTGTTGTTGTTCGGGTAACAATTTAATGGCTTTAAATAATACTGCTGCTTTTTCCTTATTTTCTATCAAAATACCTGGATGATTAAAAGATGCACCCGCACTTTTCTTTTCATTAGGCATCCACCAGGGTAATAGCTGATTCAATTTTTGTCTTGTCTTTCGTCTTCTTATTTTATCCAATGCTTTTCTAACTGCTATCCTGTAAATCCAGGTTGATAGTGATGATTGTTCTTTAAAAGAATTAACCGATTCAAAAACCTGTATGAATGTTTCCTGCGCCACGTCTTCAGCCTCCTCCCTGTCTTGTAAAATATTAAATACAGTACTATAAACCCGGTTACGGTAGTTTTCTACCATCCACCGGAATGCACTTTCATTGCGCTGTTTCAATTGTTGTATTAGTTCCTGTTCGTTCAATTGTTATATTATAGACGCATCAGTCTCCTTATATCCTTCTGTAGCAGATATTTTTTATGAAAATATAAAGACTGACTAAAGAAAAAGAATTTTTAAAAATAAAAATAACATAGATACTTTTCCCTTTTTCACAATAAACTTTTTACTTTCAGTCAAAACTTAATTTTCTTTCAATAATTCCATCAACCGATAATTAATAAAACAGCCCGTTGTGCAGTTAGGCAGCATGGGCATGGTTTAAATGATTGATAGGTTTGTTTTTTGTGTAATTTCTAACCGCACAACAGTTTATGCTATATTGTTCCTATAATTTTTGAGGTTTTAAAATAATAGCATCTTTTAGTTTTTTTAACCATCCGTAAGCTGTTTACCGCTTGGGTGTTCCTCTGTTCTTCAGTAATTAAATTTTTAAATAAGCAAATGTTAACACAAATTGTAGCAATTAGTAACAGAATGAGATGCCCCAAATAAATGTTTCATTCATTTTTAAAATTCATCTTTTAGCAAAAGAATTGCTCCTGTCTTTTTAGTAGTAAGTTATACCGCTTCATTAATAACGTGAGGATATATTTTCTTCACAGTAAAGTCTCCTTCTGATCTGGCGTGTTGGCCAGGGATAGTTGCCGGGAGCAAATTTTTAAATTCACACGTTGTCAACACGACAAAAATAAATTTGCTTAGGTTTTAGCGTATCCTACCAAAAATACACAATTGCTTTCCTTGTTTGCAACTTTTGTCTACACATAACCAATATGAAGTGTTGCGTAGGTAAGTGATTACCGGAATGCTGACGATGCTTACGCTACTGGCAATCAAGGCCATCGTCGACTTACAAACAGGTACAGAAGCCATCTTTTGATAGTAAAAATAAGTACGGATTTAAAAAATTTAATTGCTCGCTTCCAAGATACACCCCGGGAACTGGTTAAAAAATTAATAAAAAAAGATAATAAAGTACAATAGTTAGGTTAAATGTTAAAGTGCAAAAAAATGCTAAATCTGCTTAATATAAAGTACGCCAGAGACATAGAATATTTATTTTGTGATGAAGGAGCATTAACGAGGGATAAAAAAGTACTATTATTTTAGATATTAGTCGTGGTATCTTTGTGGCATAAAAAAACGAATTGTTATGCGAAATTTAAACAAAAGGTGCTTCCTCATTTTAGCCTTTCTCTTTTGCGCTTATCTCACTTGCCTGGCGCAGGTTTCTTCCAAATCAGTTTCGGGAATCGTAACGGATGAAAAGGGAATAGCCCTGTCCGGTGTCACGGTTTCTGTGAAGGGAACAAACATTACTGTCATCAGTGATAAAGACGGCAAGTATGCTATTACGCTTCCTGAAAAATCAAAAAAACTGGTATTTAGTTATGTGGGTATGCAATCGGAAGAAATGATTGCCGCAAAGTCCGGCTCACAGAACATTAGCCTGAAATCAAGCGCCGGTATGTTATCGGATTTTGTTGTAGTAGGGTATGGTACCGTAAGAAAAAAAGATTTAACCGGGGCAGTTGGCTCCATTAAAAGTGATCAGATAACCCAGGTTGCTACTACAGATGTAGTGCAGGCAATGCAGGGCCGCATAGCTGGTGTACAGGTTATTGCCAATAGTGGTGAACCTGGCAGTGGCGCACAGATTCGGATCCGTGGTATTGGCTCAATCAATGGCAGCGATCCTATCTATGTGGTAGACGGCTACCAAACAGGTGATATCAGTTTTCTTGCCCCGGGCGATATTGAAAGCATTGATGTGCTGAAAGATGCGTCTGCAACGGCGATTTATGGTTCACGGGGTGCAAATGGTGTTGTGTTGGTTACCACAAAAAAAGGTAAAAAAGGGCCTGTAAAATTTGTTGTTGATTCTTATGTAGGTAATCAAAAAGCCTGGCGTACCATTCCAATGGTAAATGCTACTGAGTATGCAAATCTTGTATTACAGGGCTATGCCAATGACGGAAATCCGCTGGATACAAGCAGCCAGTTGTATACCCGGCTTAACTACGTAAGGCAAAATAATTATCATGGCACCAACTGGCAGGATGAGGTAATGCAAAGCGGCTTTATGCAAAATCATTCATTGAGCATTGCCGGTGGTAATGATCAAAATCGATTTCGCCTGAGCGGCACTTATTTTACACAGGATGGAATTGTAAGAAATTCCTCCATGAAAAAATATTTTCTCAATTTTAGCAATGACCTTACTATTAATAAGTGGCTGACAGCGGGGATCAGCGGAGCCTTTACTCACTTTGATAAGAATTACTACAATTCTGATTTATACAGTGGTGTGCTTACAACAGCCCTTGCCGCAGATCCGCTAACGGCTGCCTGGGATAAGATTACCCATAACTGGGGACGGGCGGATATCTCATATACCAACAATCCTGCAAGAGCAGTAGACGAATTAAAAAACAATAAAGGATATGGCAACTATATCGTTGCAAACGCATGGGCCGAAGCAAAAATCATTAAAGGACTTTCATTTAAATCACAGATTGGTACCAGCTTAAATTCGGGCCACAACACAAGTTACTCACCGCAGTTTTTTATTGCCGTTGATGAAGCCAGAGATCAGAGTTCATTGTGGGAAAGAAGAAGCGAATCTAAAAGCTGGTTGTGGACCAATTACCTGAACTATACCAAAACCATCCAAAAACACAACATCGGTGCAATGATGGGTACCGAATTGCAGCAGAGCAGTTACAACGATTTTTCTGCAACTGGCTATAATGTGCCGGCAGATAAAGATCTGATGTATCTCTCCTCCAGTCAGAGTACAGATTTTACAGTTTCAAGCAACCAGAGCCAAACCAGCATGCAGTCTTTCTTCGGCAGGGTTAACTATGGTTTTGATAGTAAGTACTTATTGACTGCGACTGTTAGATATGATGGATCGTCGAAATTTCTGGGCAATAACCGCTGGGGTGTTTTTCCTTCCTTTGCCGGTGCCTGGGTTCTGAGCAATGAATCGTTTATGCAAAATTTTAAACCGCTTAGCTTATTCAAAATAAGGGCAGGCTGGGGTAGAGTAGGCAATGAACAGTCTGCAAATGCATACGGTTATGTTACTTCTGTTAGCGGAAATAATATCTATGTTTTCAACGATCAGCTTCAACAGGGGTTTGCACCCACCACCCTTAGCAATCCAGAATTAAAATGGGAGGTGAATCAGCAAACAAATGTTGGGGCAGATATTAACTTCATGCAGAACAGGTTAAGTTTTACGGCCGATTATTTTGACCGTCAAACTAAAAATATGATTGTAAGTGTGCCAATTCCTTCTTATGTTGGCGCTGGTGCGCCAAGGGTGAATGCTGGTACAATGAGCAATAAAGGGTTTGAATTTACCGGTAGCTATAGTGGCGGCAACCAACTTAAATACAGGGTGGGTGCCAATATAAGTTTTATTAAAAATAAAATTACAAATCTTGGTGGCGGTGCGCCGCAGGATGGTGGCGGTATAGGCAAAATTGGAAATACCACCCGTACACAGGTGGGCATGCCCTTTCCTTATTTTTATGGATTAAAGACAGATGGCATTTTTAACACCCAGGAAGAACTGGACGCTCATAAGAATAAAGATGGCCTTGCTATTCAGCCAAATGCCCACCTCGGAGATGTGAAATTTATCGATGTCAACGGAGATGGAAAAATTGATGACCTGGATAAACAGAATCTTGGTAATCCGTACCCTGATTTTCAATATGGGTTTAATGCTGATCTTTCTTACAAAGGCTTCGACCTGCGTATTTTCATACAAGGGGTGCAAGGCAACAGCATCATCAACGGAATGAACTGGAATACAAGAAACGGCAGCAATGCCGGTGGTGGATGGAACAATTTTGAAACCATACGCCGTGAAAGCTGGACTGCAGCATCGCCTAAAAACAATCAGCCCAGAATGACAGCTTCTGATCCAAACAACAACATGCGTTTTAGTGACCGTTATGTAATGGACGGAAGTTACCTGCGACTGAAAAATGTGCAGCTTGGATACTCGTTGCCAACGCACCTTTTAAATAACCTGAAAGTATCAGGTTTAAGAATTTATGTTGCGGCAGATAACCTGTTTACGCTTACCAGGTATGAAGGGTTTGATCCTGAAATTGGAAGCTATTATGGCAATCCTTACTCCTATGGTGTGGATGTGGGTACTTATCCTCAATCACGCACTTTTCGGGCAGGCATTAGTTTAAACTTCTAACACGTCAATTCTATCATCACAAAATTAATCAGAATGAAAAATATTAAAAAGTTGTTCATAGTTACTGCTGTTTTTTTACTGTGTGCAGGATGCAAAAAAGTATTGGACAAAAAACCGGAAGGGATACAGACGGAAGAAAATTTCTTTTTAGACCCTAAACAGGCGGTGCTTGGCATCAACGCAGTATATGATGTAGCATCCTGGGACGAAGGCCCGGGGGCAGGCCACAATTACGAATGGATGTACGGCGATGTAATGAGTGAAGATGCGGAAAAAGGCAGCACGCCAGGTGATTTTCCTACCATTACTGATTTAAAAAAATGGAGGGTTGATCCTGCAAATTCTCCATCAGGAAGTACCTATAATAATATGTGGCAGGGAATATTTCGGGCCAATACAGTTATTAAGAATTTAACGATCGCCACCTGGGATCAGCAGTTGAAAAACCGTATCATGGGCGAAGCCTATTTCATGCGGGGGTATTTTTATTTTTACATGGCCCGATTGTTTGGTGGCATGCCGCTGTTTGATGCACCGGTGCTGCCTTCACAGTTTGGTACTACGCCAAGGGCCGACCTTGCTGCTACCTTAAAATTTGTAGAAGAAGATTTTAAAAAAGCAAAAGACTTACTGCCGGAGAAAAGTGCTTACGCTGCTGCAGATTTGGGGCGTGCTACTAAAGGTGCGGCCAACGCGTATCTGGCCAGGGTTATTCTTTACCAGATTGGAACTGTAAACACCAATGGTCATACCCTGCAGGAAGTGTATGATATTACCAACGCAATTACTAACTCCGGGCAGTACAGGCTAATGGCAAACTATGCACAGATATTTGAAGATGAAGGGGAGAATAGCGGCGAATCAATCTTTGAAATTCAATTTAAAGCAACTTCCGAATCATGGGGACCGATTAAAGCGGGTACTACCAATAATATCATTCAGAATAACCGCAAACTTTGGGGTTGGGGCTTCAATAATCCAACTACCAGTTTGGGCAATGAATTTGAACCCAACGATCCAAGAAAGGCCGCTTCGATGTACAAAGACGGAGACATCGTGCAGGGTATTAAACAGGTGATTGACTTTCCAAACGAAAATGCTACCGGTTATCTAAACCGTAAGGCTGCAATTCTTAAACCATTGGAAGCAAAAGCAAGTGGACAAAACATCCGCAAATTTCGCTACGCCGATGTGTTGCTGATGAAGGCAGAGGCAGCCGCGGGCATCAATAAGGAACAGGAGGCAAGAGATATCTTAAACCAGATTCGTGACAGGGCACGCCTGAGCAGCAAGCCCAAAGGTTCCATTGAAGGAACACTTACTTACGAACCAACTGGTGCACCTGAAAATACCCTTCCGCCCATTGATGCAAGTGTTACAGGAGCAGCGTTAAAAGCCGCCATTATGCACGAACGCAGGGTAGAGCTGGCAGAAGAAAGTCTTCACCTATGGGACCAGATCCGGTGGGGAACGTATATGAGTTCGTTGCCTGCCGACGTGCGGGCAAATGCCATGGCCCGTTCCATCACCGGCGGCGTAAACCCCGTGCCGGTTTTACCAATTCCACAAAGTGAAGTTCAGTCGTGGGGGCTTCAGCAGAATGCAGGTTATTAATCATTAAAAAATTATTAAGTATGAAATATTATTCTAACAAATCTGCATATAAACTTGCATTTGTTTGTTCAATTGGGTGGATGCTTTTTTTAAGCTGCACCAAGGTAAAAGATTTCTCTTCCGGCTACGACATTAAATGGCCGGTACCAAAGATTACCGCTATTACACCAGTTAAAGATACCATTGGAAAAACTATGACTATTACCGGTGAAAGTTTTGATAAAGTCACCAAAGTGTCGATCGGTGTTCCTGAAACGCCCGCTGAAATTATTACCGCATCTGCCAATAGCATTCAGGTAAAAATTCCCCGTACAGTTTCTGCCGGACCTGTGACTGTGTATACCAACTATAAGCAAACCGGCGTAAGTGCCGAATCCTTCACACCCATTTTTCTGGATGTTAATATAACCGGATGGCCTACACGCATTACCCGTGGACAGGCGTTTGTAATTAAGGGAACAAATATGGATATGGTGCTGGAGGTAGATGTAAACGGAAATAAAATTGCCGTTTCTCCAACAGCCAGTTCTTCACCGGATCAGTTAAGTGTAACCACACTTGGCTTCGTGTTGCCCGACCAGATAACTGTAAAAATAACCAAGGCAAAAGCAGGTATTGTAAATGGTACTTCCTCAATAATCAAAGTAGAAAACCCAAGCAATTTCTTTATAGCGGTTGATCCGGTAGTAATATTCGATTTTGAAACAGGTGCTAACCCGTTTGTTGCCGGTAACTCTGGTGCGATTAGCGGATTTAATACCAGCGGTGCAGCAAAAGCCCGCGATGCCCGCTATCTTTCTGTACAAAAAACCGGCGCTGTTGCCTGGCAGGGTTTGGGAGACATAAACTATTCTACCCCCGTTAGTCTGTCGACTTTCCACAAGCCCTATTTTACCTTTCTTGTAAACACACGTGGCAAAGATGGTTATATGCAGGCCGAGTTTATTCAAAACGGTACACATTGGGGAATGCATTTTAAAGCCGCCAATTCTTCGTTTGACTATAACTTAAATACCACCGGATGGACCTGGGTGAGCGTTGAATTAAAAACAGACAATCTTGAAAAATGGAGTGGTTCCGGAACTTCTTTTGATCCGCTGGGAACCATTGATGCGATTGCACTGGGCTTTAAGCGTGGCAATGGCACTAGTTCCGATTACGAAATAAACATCGATCAGCTGATGATTACGGATGGCCCGCAAAAGCCCGTGGTAAAAGCGTTTGATTTTGAAGATGGTGTAAATCCCTATAGCGGAACGGCAACCAACGGCATCAATCAAAGCGGTATCGCTACCAAAAGCGGCAACAAATATCTTACCGTTGGGCTGACCAATGCTGCCAACTGGAAATGGACGGGTGATATCAGTAAAGCAGGACCAATAGACCTTTCAGCAGTTGCAAATCCTTATATAAATTTCTGGATAAACACCAATGGGAAAAAAGGATTTTTTCAATTAGAAACTAACCAGTCTTCTGTAAAATGGGGTGGCGACCTCAATTCAAGTGACTATTTTGTACAAACAACCGGCTGGAAATTATACAGCCTTCGTTTGGCAGATATCGACTGGAGTAAATGGGGTGGAAGCGGAACTGCAACATCACTGGATGTGAAAGGCATACTTGACTATTTTAAAATTGGATTCAGCACCGGGAATGTTGCCGGGGGCTATGAAGTGAATATAGATGACGTTTATATTTCCGATGGTCCGATGTTTTAATAATATCGGTATAGGTTGGATCAATTGATTCGTGGTGTTTTATTTTAATAAATTTTTTAATCCAATGCAGGTGGCGTTAAGTGAAATGAGGATTGTCCATGATCAATCGTCAAAATTGCACCATTGACAATTCACGATTCACAAAACAATTCACCACACTTGAATTAACAATGCACTGGTAAGAAAGCAATGCATTGAGTACCTGACCAAAAAATGAAATTAAGCTATATGAAAAAGATATTTTATTTGCCGCTGTTCCTCCTTTGGATTTGTATCGGTTGCAGTAAGGGTAAAACCACCGCTGCACCGTTTGTATATGTGCCGCCCGTAACACCACCGGTAGTTGTTGTGCCTGGTACAACCGTATCAGATACCATTTTAAATGGTGTCAATCTTCAGCCCTCTTATTACAACGACGGTAATCCAAACGTTGACTGGGCACTGATGAAGCAGCAAACAAATATTAAAACGGTGCGTATTGAGATTGAGCCTGATAAAGCAACGCAGGCTAAAACCTGGATTGCGCAGGCAAAAACGAACGGATTAACCGTAATTGCTACCTACCACAAATACACCGTTTTAGGATCAGACGATGCAACAGAATTAACCACGGCGGCAAACTGGTGGAAGAATAATTATGCAGCACTTGGAGGTAATTTTATCATTAACATGATGAATGAGTGGGGCAGTCATAACATTACCCCGGCAGCTTATGCTACTGCTTATAATTCAGCCATTGCGATTGTAAGAACGGTTTATAGCGGTCCGATTGTAATTGATATTCCGGGCTGGGGACAAGAAACTTATACGGCTTACCAGGCAGTAAAAATCAGCAACCCCGTTATTGCCGACACCAACATCATCCTTTCTGCACATATCTATCCCAATGGCTGGAACCAGGGAAGAAATCACAACATACAACCTTCCGACCTGGATGACATAACTAATACAGGTAGAAGGGGAATAATAGGGGAATTTGGAAACGGCGCAACAGGAAATGTTGACTGGGCCGCCTGTGTAGACAAGGCTAAACTGAAAGGCTGGCCGGTTTTAGGCTGGTGCTGGAATGGCGATGGTGGCGCAATGAATATGGTTCAGCCTTCCTGGGCCTCAAACGCCACGGCCAACAGTTTCACACTAAGTTCTTATTTTTCGGTCATATACAATAAACTATAAAATAGCGCCACGTTTTAATATTTTTTTTTGCTGAGTGAGATGATATATTGTTACCAGGTTTAATGATATCGTCTTCAATTTTCACGCTGCTTTTCAAGAGCCTCCGTCCTTCTTCATTATACAGGTTCATGAAAAACACAATGGCTTATTTCTTTGTTTTCCTTTCTCAGTCAAGTTGTTTCGGCTAATGGTCCAGAACTGCACTGAGAAATCCCATTCGCAGAAAAGAACCACAAATAGGATACACGAATCGCAACATTTTCATAACTTTATGATACGGCGTTCGGCCAAAACATAAGGATACATTTTCCATTTACTTCATCACCTTTACCTGAGCCGAATGGATTCTATTTTTTGAAATTACCAACGGTTATGATCGGGGGATGCAACTGGTAAAAAGTTTTAAAAAATGAAATGGATGCATCAGTATTCACATTGGCATGCTGGTTTAAAATAACAAGTACAAATTGTTTAATAAATTCTGATGGATAATATTAAAATCAGGGAAGCGAACGAAAGCGATTTAACTGTACTCATTGAGTTTGAACAGGAAATTATCAAGGCAGAAAGAGCGTTTGACAATAGTTTGAAAGAGGGAGAAATACATTATTACAATTTTCAGAATTTAATAGCATCGCCGAAAGTAAAAGTAATAGTTGCTGAAATTGAAAATGAAATTGTAGGTTCAGGATATGCTGAAATAAAAGAAGCTGAACTTTATTTAAAGCACAGTGAGTACGCCTACCTGGGCCTTATGTATGTGAAACCCAAATACCGGGGAAAAGGCATTAATCAGCAGGTTTTGCAAACCCTGAAAAAATGGATTGTCGAAAAAAAAGTTACAGAAATTCGCCTGGTAGTCTATGACGCGAATACCCTCGCAAAAAATGCCTTTCAGAAGGAAGGTTGTAAACCCCACGTTCTTGAAATGCGAATGGGAATATAGCCATTTCATCCCGGCGGGGTTTTTCCGCTGTATCTTTCAGGAAGAACGAAACTATCAGCCGCAACAAAAATGCCTTGTATTTGATTGCTTCTTTTACAACTGAATGGTTACCATAAATTATTAAGGTATCAATTTAAAAACTGCAAATAATTATATAATGGTATTAAAAAGTAAAATCGGGTAGTTCCCTGATTTTACCACCATCCATAGCCGATTCGTGTGCTAAAATACCCACGCAAGTTATATTGGCAGATTGTTTTGCATTCGGAAATGGCGTACGTTCTTCCGCAAGTGCCGTCAAAAATTCATGCACCAAGTGTGGGTGCGAGCCACCATGACCTGCCCCTTGAATAAAGGATAAATGCTGGTGGTCATCTGCATCGTACACACCGCCTGTTGTAAATGCCTGTATTTCTTTGGGCAGTAAATGCGCATAATCCGGCACGGTTACTTTTTCCGGTGTTTCGCCGGTGTGTATCACGGGTTCCTCCTCAGCAATCAAGCTCCACTCAAATGTTTTTTTAGATCCATACAGATCAAAACTTTCCCTGTATTGCCGGGCAGTATTGAATAAAGAGCGGGTAACTTCAGCACTTAAATCAGAATCTTTATATTTAATATGACAAGTTTCAATGGCAAAGGGAGAACCGTATTTTGGTATCAGGTGTGCATCAATAGTACCGGAACCAAAGCAGGAAACGTAAGCAGCATTTGCTTTTGCCAATGCCATTAAAGGGCCTACACAATGGGTAGCATAATGCATGGGCGGTAACCCTTCCCAATAACCTGGCCAGCCAGCCATTTCCTGCTGGTGGGATGCCCGCATAAATTGAATTTTACCCATTTCCCCGTTCTCCACCATTTCCTTTACAAATAAAAGTTCACGGCTGTAGATGACGGTTTCCATCATCATATAGATTAAGCCGGTTTCCTTAACTGCATCTACTATTTTTTTACAATCGTCAACAGTAGTAGCCATCGGCACCGTACACGCAACATGCTTTCCGGCCCTTAAAGCTTTAACAGATTGTTCTGCATGTAAATGTATGGGCGTATTAATATGTACGGCATCAATCAATGGATCTTTCAGTAATTCATCATAATCGGTGTAGCGCTTTTCAATACCAAATGCATCAGCAATTTCATTCAGTTTTTCTTCATTTCGTTGGCATAAAGCATACATGGTAGCATTGGGATGCCGTTGATAAATTGGAATAAATTCACTTCCAAACCCCAAACCAATTATAGCAATATTAAATTTTTTGTTTTCCATGATGATGATTTAATCAGGATAAAATATTTTTTTTATAATTATTTAGTGGCCCATTTTTTTAGAAACTGTAGTCCTTCAGCAGCAAAAATATCCTGACTTTCCGCAAGCGGATGCCAGATACATACGGCTTCCGACAATTCCTTGTTGTCGGGTGTAAAACTCTCTATCGAAATAGTTCCGTTATAGCCTATAGCTTTCAATCCACGGTGATAGGCGGCCCAGTTTGTTTGTCCGGTACCCGGTGTACCGCGATAATTTTCTGCCACTTGTAAATGAATTAATTTGTCACCCACCAGCTTAAGGGCAGCCTCAATATCGGGCTCTTCAATATTCATGTGAAAGCCATCTAACAAAACCTTTGCTGCCGGGTGATTAATATCATCAATCAATCGCAGTACATCTACTGCGGTGTTGATTAAATCTGATTCAAATCTATTGAGCGGCTCAAGAGCAATCAATAAATTTCTTTCAGCAGCCATTGTGCAAACAATGCGTAGATTGGTAACAGCCAGGTTCCATTCCGCCAGTCGTTTTTCGGGCGATAACATCCTTGCTTTTCCAACAGCCGAATACATGGGACCAGCGAAAAAAGGAGTATTCCATTGCTGGCAAAAATCCATACAGGTTGCAATGTATTTAAAACAGTTTTCATGCACAACAGGATCAGCACTTGTAAGATCTCTTGTGCTGCCAAAAGCACCGCAGACCAATGCTTTTAAATTGTATTTTTTTAGTGCGTCACTTACTGCCATAGCATCAATCAGCGAAGGATCTTCAACAGCAATTTCGACTACATCAAAACCCATAGCTGAAATTTTAGCAAACAGTGGCTCCGCCGATGCGGTAGTAAAGGGGGAAGTCCATAACCAACTGCTAACGCCAAATTTTACCTGTAATGCCATCATTATTTTTTTATTATAAAAAAATATTTTCTATGCTTTCTATTACTCTACTTCCATCACTCCCTGCATAATTCTCCAATGACCCGGAAAGGAACAGATAAAAGGATATTTACCTTTTGTTGATGGCACTTTAAATTTCAAAATAAATTTTCCATCCGGATTAATAAGCGGCGTATAAAATAATACTTCCGGCATTTTCGGAATATAATTAGCATTTAAATTCTTAGCATCCTGTGCCATTATATCAGTCGCTGCCCCTACTTTTTCTAAGCTACCAGGCTTTAATATCAATAAATTATGTTGCATGAAATCAATATTCTCAAACCTGATTTGTACAACGGTTCCAGCTTTTACCTGTATAAGCGGCTTATCATATTTCATTGCGTTCTTAATCGTTCTTATCACAATTACTTTATCTGCTTTGCCCATAGCAACAGATTTGTTTGCAGACAATATTTTAGTATTTCCTTTTAGTGTACCCCTTAGTAAAATACGTTGCAACAGCGAATCGTGCTGCAATCTATTTTTATCAGTTTTGGATAATGCAGTATACGCTTCCATAAAACCCTGTTGCTGTTTGGCCGACGCTATAAATATTGCTTTACTGATCCAGTAATCATGGCTATTTTTTTCATCTTTCAGCATTTCAAATAATTGACTACCCAATATATTTACAGCAGGAAGGCTGGCAGATTTTAATACTGCTGCAAGACGTACCCTTAAATCAGGATCTTTAAAAACGCCGGCACTTACCAGTGCTTGTGCTATTGACGCAGTGGCAGGTAAAACATTGATGGCTGCTTTTCTTACTCCTGCAGCGGGATGCTTTAATGCTGCTGTAGCAATAGCTATTGCCGTTTTATTTTTCCCATCAAGTGCTTTTAAACCATGCAGCGTCCAAAGCGCATGAATAGCAGGAGCATTCAGGCCAATGATATCAAGTTCTTTATTATTGATTAATTCATATAATGCAGGCAGCACCGTTGTGTTACCCGATTCAACCAGTAAGCGCTGAGCGGTCATACGCCAGAATAAATTATCGTTTGATAATGCATTAATTAATTGGGGTAAATTATTTTTATCCAGCGTTTTTATATCGCCCGTTTTTGATCCGGTATAAACGATTCTGTAAACTCTACCTCTTGTTTTGTCTCGCAGTGGATTGATATACGCATTTCCTTTGCCATTTTCAAATCCTACTGGTGTTGGATTGTGCTGAATAATAAAATTGTACCAGTCGGCAACCCAAACGGCACCATCAGGTCCAACCTGGGCCTGCACAGGGCCAAACCAATTATCTGAGCTGGCCAATAAATTCCAGCCATCTTTTTCTTTAAAACCAGCCCCATCTTTTTCCATAATGGCATTGTGAATTACCCTTCCGGTAGGTTCGCAAACAAAAGCCACCCGGTTCCAGTATTGCTGCGGGAAAGATCTTGCTGTGTAAAGGCCATGGCCTGCCGCAGCTGTAAAGCCACCCTGTACATCCACCTGGCGAAGTTGTTGCGTAACGGAATGCATCGCATAATGACCGTCAATTTTTTTTATACCTGGCTCGGGTATGCCACTTACCCTGTCAAGATCACTTTTAGGAATACCGTAAAAAGCACTATGGGTGTTATTTGCGGTTGATGTAAATACATCAAACTCTTCCGAAAAACCAAGTCCCCAGGTATTATTACTGGTTTTGCCTAAATATTGAAGGTTTTTTCCATCCGGATTAAGCTGGTAAATACCCTGGCTAAATGTAAGGGTATCTTTTTTGCCTGCGAGTCCTTTAAAACCCGAATAGCCTACTACTCCCCATATCTTGTTGTCAAAACCATATCTTAAGTTAGAAGGGCCCGCATGGGTATCAAATGTTCCCCAGCCGGTTATTAGTGTATCTCTTTTATCTGCCTTATCATCTCCATTGGTATCTTTTAAAAAAAGAAAATAGGGCGCCTGCGAAACGACGATGCCTCCATTGGCAAAAGTGAAGCTGGTGGGGAGATTTAGTTTATCAGCAAAAATCGTAAACTTATCAGCCTTACCGTCGCCATCGGTATCTTCCAATATTTTGATCCTGTCATTACCTTCATTTTTATTTTCTTTTACAGAGTTAGGATAATCCACTGTTTCAATCACCCATAAGCGTCCCCGTTCATCCCAATCCATATAAATGGGTTTTACAACATCGGGTTCGGCAGCAAATAATTTCATCTCAAAGCCAATGGGCAATTGTGTTAATTGCATTGATTGTTCCGGACTTAGCGGTGCCTGTAATTGGGGAGGTGGACTTACTTTTTCGTAATTAGGAATATTGGCAGGCGTGAAGCTTAACGTGGGTAAATTCAATTGCTGTAATTTTTTCGCAGCTTCGTCTCCAAGCGCCCATAATACCCCATTTTTAAGCAGGTGTAAAAATCCGGGATTTTTCCAGGTACGTTCATCATGTCCATAAGCCGTATAAAAAACTCTTCCTTTTCCATAATTACGCACCCAGGTATATGGTTCGTGGTGTTGTCCTTCCACCCGCTCGGTTAAAACAGTAATTTCTTTACTAAATTTATCATGTACATACGTTTCATCGAAAGTAGAAAAAGCAGCCAGCCCTTTAATAGCCGGATGGTTTGGTTGAACGATTGTCATAGCAAATGAATCTAAATGATGGCTTAAAAACTGCCCGCCAATTAAGTCAACCACGGCATCATTATTCCTGAAACAATAAGAGGCGCAATGTATGGGAATAAAAGCCTTGCCCTCGTGTACAAAATCCAGCAACGCTTTTGCCTGCTCATTGGTTATGCTGTCGTAATTAGCGTATAAAACAAGCCCATCATAGTTTTTCAGGTTGTCTTTATTAAGATCTGTTATTTGTTCTGTGTAGGTTGTATTTATTCCCTCGGCAAATAATTCTCTGGATAGTAATTCTGCCGGAAGGCTGGAACTGTGGTGTTCACTGTTATGACCCAAAAATAAAATTTCAAGTCTGTGTGGACTTTTGTTTCCTGGTGCCTGATAGTTGCTTAATAATAGTATTTGGATAAGCAACAATCCAATGGCAAGTTTAAATATTCGCATGGCTGAAATTTTTTGTGATTGCAATATCCTACAATTATTTAATTTTTATTTTTCCTATTATATCTATTTTTAACTGTATTATATCTTTATATTGAGAATGAATAATATTTTAAAGCAAATATTCAGTTAATTTGAAAGCAGCTATCCAAAAATCAAGGATCCCACCAAACCGGGTATTTATTATAAAAGATTTGCGGGATAAACATTTTGACCCCATTTGGCATTTCCATTCGGAATACCAGTTATTCTGGGTTTCAACCGGAAGCGGAACAAGATTTGTAGGCGATAATGTAAAGCCTTTCAATAAAGGTGAGCTGGTGTTTACCGGCCCAGGTCTTCCTCATCTTTGGCGAAGCGACGATATTTATTTCGATAAGCATACCACTGATCATTCAAAAGGAATTGTCCTCTATTTACAGGAAGATTTTCTGGGCACCGATATCATGCAAAAAAATGAATTGACAGACATCAAAAAATTGTTGCAACGTTCTACCCGTGGATTGGAATTTTATGGTGCTACCAGGGCCAAGGCTGTTGCAATCATAAATGAGATAAAAAATGCTACCGGCATTTATAGTGTTATCAGGTTGTTAGAAATGCTGGATGTATTGGCACATTCTAAAGAGTTCAACTATATCTCCAACGAAAGAAATACAAGACCTTACAAAGAAGCCGAGGCCAACAATATGAATAAAGTGTACGCATACGTAATGGATCAATTTAAACAGGAAATAAAACTGGAAGCGCTGGCATCAATCATGTGTATGACGCCCACTTCATTCAGCCGGTATTTTACTTCAAAAACAAATAAATCATTTTCCCAATTCGTTATTGAACTTAGGATACAACACGCTTGTAAACTATTGCTACAGGAAGAACAATCTATTGCCAGCGTAGCTTACGACTGCGGGTTTAAAACCCTGTCAAATTTCAATAAGCAATTTAGAAAATTTATCCTTCAAACGCCTTCAATATACAGAAAACAGTTTCTGGAAATGTAATGAGATCTTATAAAATTGAATGACTAAAACAGCAGGTGTTGCATTGTAATTTTTTATAAAAAATAATTTGGCCAATCAAATCTTTAAAACGGTATCTCAACCCAGCTTGCAATTATCCATCCATAAATCCGCTCTGGGCCTGGGTTTCACTTTTTTAAGATTAGACGGCAAACTGCTGATTTTTTATGGGTAAATGGTTTGTGCTTATATTTTATGCTGCATAAATTTTAGCTACGGCTTCAACTGTTTCGCTGAGGGAACGAATAATGATTGAGCGTTCAAGTTCATTAGTGGTATTTTATCCGATATTTACAATAAATACATTTAAATAGTATGAAATATAGAATCTATGTTTATTGCTTGCTTTTTTTCTTTGGATGGTCGGCTGTTAGCATGGCGCAACATCCCATCCTGGATGCAATTAAAAAAAGTACGGCTTCCCTAAGTTTACAGAATGGCAACGCCACAACCGAAGTGCAGGTAGCCCGAAAATGGAATGGCAATTTTTGCACCATCACCCTTCAAAATACCAGCAAAAAAGATCTTCGGTTAAAAGAAGTAGTGCTATTTCATGCGGATCATTTGTTTAACGGAAACACACCCTTTTACGCAGAAGGTTTTCAAATGCTAAGCCAGTACCGCGGTACATTGGCCGCACCAAAACTGGTGGGTGGTTATGATGATAACGTGCATTATAAATTG
>NZ_JACMOO010000072.1 GCF_014377975.1 Ferruginibacter sp. | reverse complement strand
TGCGGCAACTGCCCGGGAACATAGTTGGCAATGATGGTTACCTTATTCGGATCATCGGGGCTGCGGAAAGCATACACATCTGTATTATCTGCCAGCGGGTCGTTGGCAATCAAAGGTGCTTCCCTGTGAGACGATGCAAATGCTGGTGCTGTAGTATTTACAAGCATTGCAAATAGAAGAATTGCTGCTGAAATTTTTCTTTTCATTTTGAATGTTTTGTGTTTAAAAAAATAGATTACGATGTTTTAAGGGGTAAAAATAAAAAGTAGTTTTAGTATGGTACGTTTTTTGGCACGGCAAAGCCAGACTCTTGCTTTGGTTAAAAAGCTCTACATAATAAATCGGGAGGTAAATGAAAGCAATTAATATTTTACAGGATAATAGACTGGTGAGCTCAGTGCTATATACGCCGAAATGAAAATAATAGATTTAACATTTTATTTATTTTTTAAATATTTTTTTGACCTGTCTGATTCGTTTTATTTTGTAAAATTGAATGCTACCAGATTTTAGAAACTCTGTAGCTATGAAAAGCCGTCTTAAATTTTTTGTAATTAAGGAAAATTAATGGCATTTTACCTGGTCCATTGTTTTTCGGCGTACCTGGGAGGAACAGCTTGCTTTGATGCCTAAAAATAACCGGCAAAGTATTGGGTCCCGTCAGCAGACAACCACCTGAATATTTGTGTGTAGCTGATACGAAGGACAATGGGGCTAAAACAATAACTATCAATCAGGTAATTTTACTTTTTTATAAAAGTAATTACTGATAGTTTACTAATTTACTTTGTGGGTGTGTAAACCAATACTAAGAGCCTTTTAAAAGAATTTTTTTAGAAATGGTTACATTACCAAACAAAAAAATCCCGGATAATTCCGGGATTTTTATAAAAGAATGTTGATAAGATTTATCCGAACAAACCGCCTTTTTTAAAATGCCGTGTACCTTCACCAATTTTAAACCCATTGTGATAAACTTCTATTTTATAGTCGCCTGTAGTGTATGGTGAATTTTGTTTCCAGTCAAAACTAACCCTTTGCTTCTGCCCTTGGCTATAATTTACGTTAACTTTTTGCGTGTAGGATTTTTGGTCGCCTTCCCTTGTTGTAAACATTCCTGAGCCAAGTGCTTCTACCGCTATCGGTTTCCCGTCTGGTGCCGTTACAAGTATGTAAATATCTTTCGTGCCGGATGTTGCAATTCTGTTTTCATCCAGGTCAAAAGATATTCGGATTTTATCCACTTTTTTTGCTTTGGTAGTTTCTTTTTCTTTACCATTTCTTTTATCCTCAATACCGAGTATTGTAAAATTTGCCGCATGAAGTGTTGAACCTACGTCGATAATATCTTCTCTTTGCTTAATGACAGTTTTTGCAGAATCATATTCCTGTCTCACTTTATTCCTTTCCTTTGTTACCACTTCCTTTTCCTGTGTCAATACTACATTTTGACCCTTTAAAAGTTCTACCTGGGCTTTGTAGTCTGCAATATCTGTATTAAGAGAAGCAATCATTTCCTTTGCCTGCTTTAATTCAGCCGCAGTAGCATGTTGCTTGGACAGTATACTTTGTATTTGCGCTTTTTTTGCGGCAATGTTCCTGTCTTTTGAGGTGATGGTACTATCATTTTTTGCGTTGGTAGTTTTTAAAATATCATACCGCATTGTGGCTTCTTCCAACAAACTCTGCAGCGTATCTTTTTCTGAAATTACTGCTGAATACTGGAAGTCTTTTTTTTGAATCTCATCTTTTGTTTTGCTTTTATCCCAAATAATATAGCCCCATGTTGCCAAGAGTGCAATAATTAAAGGAATAGATAATAGAGTACGCCAGTCTTTTTTTTGTTCCCTAGGATTAGTTGACGGCGTAGACTCAGACGGAGGAAAATTTTCAAATGCCATATTGATTTGGTTTTGATTATAAAAATAGGGATTGTGAAAATATAATTAATTATAAATGTGGATATGTTAACAAATAAGTTAAAATAATTTTAATGGATCGTACCGAAACTTTTTTAAAACTATCCCAGTTTTGGCAGGTTTAAGAAACGCATTGAATATTCTTTGCTGCTTTGGTTTTATTATTTTTGTCGTTCAACATCATCATTTATGAATTTTAAAACAATTGGCTTATTAATAGCTTCAAATATTTTCATGACGTTTGCATGGTATGGACTTTTAAAAGAAAAAGGATTAACTATGTGGAAGGCCGTTCTCCTGAGTTGGTGCATTGCATTTTTTGAATACAGTCTGATGATACCTGCCAACAGGATCGGCTACCTGAATGGCATGAGCGGGTTTCAGTTAAAAATTACGCAGGAAGTAATTACCTTGGTAGTTTTTGCTATTTTTGCAGTTTTATATCTTAAAGAACCTCTGCAATGGAAGTACCTGGTAAGCTTTGCCTTTTTATTGGGTGCCGTTTATTTCATGTTTAAAAAATAAATCCTGAAACTTACAAACTGTTTTTGCGTAAATAGACTTTAATTTTTTGACCATTCTGAGGGTATGGAGTTGCGACTTATCTTTGTTTGATAACTACTTATAAACATGGCTTCTAACCGTTCTGCAGCAATCAGTTTTATCTTCATCACTTTATTAATAGATGTTACAGGTATTGGCCTCATTATACCTGTTGTACCAGGACTGATAGAGCAACTAATACATGGTACAGTCAGCGAAGCATCAAAATACAGCGGCTATCTTGCTTTTGCCTATGCTATAATGCAGTTTTTATTTGCTCCCTTATTAGGCAACCTTAGTGATAAATATGGGAGACGCCCGATACTGTTATTGTCTTTGTTGGGTTTGGGCATAGATTATATTTTTCTTGCACTGGCGCCCTCCATTGGATGGTTATTTGTTGGCCGTTTAATTGCAGGCTTTGCAGGTGCCAGTTTTACCACTGCTACTGCTTACATTGCAGATATCAGCACCCCTGAAAACAGGGCGCAAAATTTTGGAATGGTAGGGGCAGCATTTGGTCTGGGATTTATACTGGGCCCCGTTATGGGCGGATTGCTGGGCGAATACGGAGTAAGGGTTCCGTTTGTTGTAGCTGCCTGTTTGAGCTTAATTAATTGCCTGTATGGATATTTTGTATTACCCGAATCGCTGACTGTTGAAAACCGCAGAGAGTTTCAATGGAAACGGGCCAATCCCGTTGGCAGTTTAAAACAATTGCAAAAATATCCTGCAGTTAGTGGATTGATCCTTTCTTTTTTCCTGATTTACCTGGGAGCAAATGCAGTGCAAAGTACCTGGTCTTTTTTTGGGATAAAACAATTTAACTGGACACCCCGGACTATTGGTATTTCTCTTGGCCTGGTTGGCTTACTGGTGGGGGCAGTTCAGGGCGGATTGATACGAATTGTTAACCCCTGGCTGGGCAATAAAAAAAGTGTGTATGCAGGTCTGGCATTGTATGCTATTGGCTTGTTTTTATTTTCCATTGCTACACAAAGCTGGATGATGTTTTTATTTTTAGTACCTTATTGCCTAGGTGGCCTTTGCGGCCCGGCATTGCAATCCATCATTAGCGGACAAGTGCCGGCGAACGAGCAAGGCGAGTTGCAGGGGGGCCTTACCAGCATCATAAGTGTTACCAATATTATCGGCCCGATACTAATGACTGGATTATTTTCTTACTTTTCAAAAGCAAATGCGCCAGTGCATTTTGCTGGTGCAGCATTTTTTTTAGGAGGCATTTTTATGGTCATTAGTTTAGTACTGGCCTATCGTACCCTGCGGCATAACAAAACCATCTCATAATAAATTATTGCACCGATGATCCATGATATCAATGATTTTAAAAACGTTTTTTTTATTGGCATTGCGGGTACCGGTATGAGTGCTATTGCACAATACCTTGCCGGTGTTGAAAAGAATGTTAGTGGCAGCGACCGCTATTTTAAAGAAGGAGAATTCAATGACATCAAAGAAAAATTATCCGCCGAAGGAATACATTGTTTTTTACAAAACGGCGAAGGCATTACTGCAAATACCGACCTGGTAGTAGTTTCAACAGCAATTGAAGATACGGTAGCGGAAGTGCAGAAAGCTAAACTACTGAACATTCCTATTTTAAAACGCAGCGAAGTATTGGCCCTGATTGCCAAAAGCAAAAAGACCATTGCAGTAGGGGGTACATCAGGCAAAAGTACTACCAGTGCTATGTTGTACGATATTTTAAGTGCGGGTGGATTACAACCTGGTATCATCAGCGGGGCTGGTCTTATCAGCATTATTAAAGAAGGTAAAATAGGCAATGCAAAAGTGGGTAAGGGAGATTGGCTGGTAATTGAAGCCGATGAAAGCGATGGTTCTATTGTGCAATACCATCCTGAAGTTGGGCTGTTGCTAAATATTGATAAAGACCACCAGGAGATTGATGAACTGATGGAAATTTTCGGCATCTTTAAAAAAAATACACAACAGCTTTTTGTTGTAAACCAATCTAATTTACTGGCAAAACAATTGTCGGTAAATGCGGCTCATGATTTTGGTGTTGGTACTGATAACGATGCCGGGTATAAAGCTGTAGCCTTTGTGCAAAACGGGCTCACCATTTCATTCAATATCAATGGAACTGATTTTAATTTAAATACAGTAGGAAAGCTGAATATGGAAAATGCATTGGCTGCAACAGCAGTGGCGAACCACTTAGGTGTTGACCTTTCAATCTGTGCTGCCGCATTAAAAAACTATAAAGGTATTTATCGCCGCCACCAGGTATTAGGCTACAAGCATGGCGTGTGGCTAATTGATGACTATGCGCATAACCCGGTAAAATGCGCCCGCAGTATGGAAGCTTGCCAGCCGGTAGCTGATAAAGTAATTGCCTGGTTTCAACCACATGGTTATGGGCCTACCCGTTTTTTACGCAATGATTTTGTAAAGGAAATAGCCGAGGCATTGCGGCCGCAGGATGAAATATGGATGAGTGAAATTTTTTATGCCGGAGGCACTGCGGTAAAAGATATATCTGCAAGCGATTTGATAGAAGATTTAAAAGCATTGGGTAAAAATGCTTTTTTTGTAGAAGATAGAAATGATTTTCTGGAGACGGCAAGGCCACATCTTACCAGCAATTGTGTTTTGTTATTAATGGGTGCAAGAGACCCGGGCCTGGAACAATTTGGAAAAGAAAT
>NZ_JACMOO010000390.1 GCF_014377975.1 Ferruginibacter sp. | reverse complement strand
TAATAAAAAACTAAACGAATATATAAGTTATAAATTATATTAAAACGAAAATTTAAAGATGTTTTAATGCAACGTATAATTTATTTTAAAAAAAAATCACTGAATTTGATAACGAAAAATTTACATTATAAATGAACCCCAACAAATTACGTTTTATGATTCTATTTAGCGTGGCCTTATGTAAAGTAGGAAAAACAAAATTACAAGTGTAACATTTTTAAAAATTTCTTTAACCGTAATTTTCTGCCTTCTTTAAAAAATATTGCATGGTAATTTATGTAATACTACTGAATCGCTCATCTAACGATTAACTAATCTACTATTCAAACAGCGTAACAAATTGTATCTTGTAATTTAAATCCTTTCATTATGATCTATAAAAAATTATTGCTTTGGCTGGTAGGGCTGGCAATAGTCTCTGTTACCATGGCACAGATAAATGATAACTACAATACCAATTGGAAAAATGTGGAGGCCGCAGAAAAAAAAGGTCTTACTAAAACAGCACAATCAGAAGTAAATACTATCTATAAACTGGCAATAAAAAACAATAATGATGCACAACAAATAAAGGCTTGTATGTACCTGATCCGCTACCGCAACATGGTAGAAGAAAACAGCAGGGAAAACAATATTTTTTTTGTGGATACTTTAATTGCCAAGGCAACCTCTCCTGTAAAAAACATTTTGCAAAGTATGCAGGCAGAAATGTTTTGGCAGTACATACAAAATAACCGCTGGAAATTATATAACCGTACCAAACTAACAACAGAAAACAGCTCCGACATCAATACATGGAGCTTGAATAAATTACACCAGACAATTACGGGTTTATACAAAGCCAGTTTGCAAAACAATACTTTGCTAAAAACTATCATGATGACCGCTTTTGAACCCATAATTGTAAAAGGTGAAAATACCAGGCAGCTGCGGCCGTCCCTCTTCGATTTTTTAGCACACCGTGCACTCGAATATTTTATAACAGACGAAAACGACCTTAGCAAACCAGCTTACCAATTTACATTAAAGGACGAAAAGATATTTGCTACCGCAGATGTTTTTGTTACCACAAAATTTACTACTAACGATAGTACATCACTGCAGTTTCATGCCATAAGATTGCTACAGGATATGCTGCAGTTTCACATAAACGACCATAAGCCCGATGCCCTGCTGGATGGCGATCTCACTCGATTGAGATTTGTAAACCAGTACGGCGTAATGAGCAATAAAGAACAACTGTACGAAGCTGCTTTAAAAAATATCGAAGAAAGGTACCCTACCAATCCGGCATCGGCACAAGCCATGTTTTTGCGGGCATCTGTTTATTATAACAGGGGAAATGAGCATGTGGAGGAAAGCGACAATAACCCTCATCAATACGAAATAAAAAGAGCCAAAGAACTTTGTGATATTGCTTACGCAAAATTCCCTGCAAGCGAAGGTGGCATCAATGCAGCCAACTTATTACAAACCATTTTGCACCCCATGCTGCAAATGGAAACAGAAAAAGTAAACCTGCCCAACCAGCCTTTTCGTTCGCTGGTGAAATATAAAAATGCACCCATTGTTTATTTCAGGATTATTAAAACGAGCAATGATGAAATTAAAAAAATAGAGAAAAATGAAGGTAACAAAATGTGGCAACGCATGGTAGCTTTAACACCCGTTAAAAGCTGGCAGGTAGCCATGCCCGATCCTAAAGATTTTATGCAACATGCTGCCGAAATAAAAACAGATGCAATTGGCAATGGTACTTATTATTTATTGGCCAGCCTCGACAATACATTTTCACTGGCAAAAAACAGTTTGGCCAAACAGGTTATTTATGTCAGCAATATCGCCAGCATTAATACCGGTAAAGATTATTACCTGCTGCACCGGGAAACCGGAGTGCCGCTGCCCAATGCCAAAGTACAGGTGTGGGAGAACAAATACAACTACAATAACAGCACCTACGAAAACAAAAAAGCAGATACCTATACCAGCGATAAAAACGGCCATTTTATGTTGGCCAGTACAAAAGAAAGCAGGAATATCACTATGCAGATAACTACTGCAGATGATGAGCTGCATTTACTCGAAAACAACTACAGCAATAATTATTACAACAACATTTACCCGGAAGAAAAAAACAAACCTGCTACCTGGCTATTTATGGATAGGAGTATTTACCGTCCGGGCCAAACCATCTTTTTTAAAGGCATTGTGGTACAACAGCAAAAAGATGCTGGTAAAAGCGGTGTGGTGCCCAACTTTAGCACCGCTATTCAATTAAAAGATGCCAACGGACAAAAAATAAAAGAACTAAAAGTAACCTCTAACGAATATGGCTCCTTCAATGGCAGTTTTAAATTACCGGAAGGCTCCCTCAACGGAAACTTCAGCATACAGGACACAATTACCACCGGCGAAAAATATTTTAGCGTAGAAGAATATAAGCGCCCTACATTTTTAGTAGAGGTGCAAAAGCCAAAAGGCACTTACAGGGTAAACGACAGCATCGTTGTAACGGCGACTGTTAAGGGGTACGCAGGCAATAATATCGACGGTGCTGCTGTAAAATACCGGGTGGTCCGCACCATACAATATCAAATTTG
>NZ_JACMOO010000389.1 GCF_014377975.1 Ferruginibacter sp. | reverse complement strand
GCAGCTATTGGTGTTCCGTAAAAAATGCCGGAGTAAAATAAAATCTATCAAACTTCATCCTTCAATATGTTCGCCCAATAACCTTCCAGTCCGGGTTTGCCCATCATTTCATAAGGCACCCATTTTCTTTCCACCGGCAGGTACACTTCAATGGCTACAGTATCAGGAAATAATTTATAATCGAACTTAGTAAAGCTGGTGCCAATATAGCCGGTATAATACCAGGCTATGTTATTTGCCAGGGCGTAATCAATTTTTTGTAGCATTAGGTATTTACCCAGGCTGTATTTTTTGTAAGCCGGGTGATAAAAATTAAGGATCCCGGCAATAGAATTTTGTCCAAGGTCAAAATATCCTGCCGCAATAAGAATACCCTTATCCCTTATCTCAATCATCATAGAGTCAAAAGGATTGGGCATATCCTTGTCGTGTATACAGTTGTAGCAGGTAGAAGCCGTACTAAAATCAATGCTGTTGTAGTAAAGGCTATAGAGGTCTTCTACCTCTCCGGTAACCACAGCTTTTTTAATAGTTATTGTAAAGAGGGCGCATTGCCTGCGAATGGCGATAGCTTTCCTGTTCTCTTTTATTTTTTGAACTTGTGTGCGCAACCAGAATACAGGCATCGGCGCACCTTCTATAATTACCTGAGTGTAGTGAGTGGTAAATATGGTGTGCATCATCCTGTAATAACCTGCTGCCAAATACGCATCGAGCAGTCTGCCTTTAAAGCCCTCTTCTCCCGCCAAAATATAATAGGGCTCATTGATCATGCTGTTATTATTTTCAATTATTGTTTAAGGGTTTAAATTAAATCATTTTTAGCGGTTGTTGGTATGTAATCAAAAGAGTTGCTTATACGGTAGGTAATTACCTTCTTATTTTTCGAACTTTTAAAAAATTAAAAAATATTTTGCAGAAGAAAAAAGTTACCAACAAAGACACAGAACCTGCTATTTAAAAAATGTAGAGGCAATGTCTATACACAAGTTATTGTAAATAATTAATCAGCATTTATGGCAACAAATTAGTATCGCAAAATACTTTTTTCTATTTTTGATTTATACTAATTTAAGAGAAGCTTACCCCAATTTAAAACAAATGGCAAATTCAGCAAGCTGGAAATTAATACTAAAAATGTCGCTTCTTATTCTCTTTATAATTGTTGCTGGTCTTTTTTTATTTTCATTAATTGGAAGCAGGGTTACAAAAAATATTGATACTTATACTTACAACCTTCCTTTTAAAAAGGGAACAAAGCATAGGATCGTACAAGGTTATGGAGGATTGTTTTCACACAAGAATATAGCGGCTTTAGATTTTTATATGCCGGAAGGTACACCCGTTTGTGCAGCGAGAGAGGGTGTTATTTATACATTTGAAGACGACAGCGATGAAGGTGGGCCTTTTCCAGGTTATGAAAAGAAAGCAAATTTTATAATTGTAAAACACAATGATGGAAGTTTTGGTTGTTACTGGCATTTGAAAAAAAATGGTGTCGTTGTAAAAAGTGGGCTTGTCGCCAAAGGGCAATTGATTGGGTATAGTGGCAGCACTGGATTTACATTAAGTCCTCATTTACATTTCTCAGTAAAACGAAAATTAGACTATGAGAAAGATTCATTTGTTAGAACAAGGTTTAATACCAGTAGTGGTATTAAATTATTAGAAAACGGTAAAATTTACGAACGCCTATCAGACTAAAAATTGTACCGATTCCCCGGTTCTTCTTTCTTTTCTTTTCCATTAATGCACAAATAGGCAGAAGTATTTTTCTTCTGATATCACCCTTTTAAAATTAAGATAAAAAATCCCGTTTTTATCAAAACTCAAACTCGTAAGTTTTACCCGCTACAGTTGGCAAATCATATTCATACACCTTTTTCAAAATTGGATCAGCAGGCGTTGCAGTAGCTGCTACAACAGGTGCTTTTATTGGCAAAACGGCATAGAATGGATTGGGGTTAGCGGCCGTATGCTGCTCAACCTTAAGGGCGCCTTTCAGTTGAATTGATTGATAGCTTCTAATGCGGCAGTTACCGCCAATGGTGGAAGTAATGACAAGTTTTTTCAACTGCCCGTTCTGCCAATCCATATTTACGATAAAGCCGCCACGTGCTTTCAGGCCATGCATCGCACCGTTTTGCCATTGGTCGGGTAAGGCAGGCAGCACATGCATGGCACCATCATGCGATTGCAATAACATCTCTGCAATGCCGGCTGTGCAGCCAAAATTGCCATCAATTTGGAAGGGCGGATGTGCATCAAACAGGTTAGGATATGTGCCGCCGCCTTCTTTATTTACACCCGTGGGTGTTAGCTGGTTAGTAATTAATTTATACGCATGATTGCCGTCAAGTAACCTGGCCCATACGTTCACTTTCCATCCCATCGACCAACCGGTTGATATATCGCCCCTATGGAGCAACGATGTTTTGGCAGCTTCAAATAATTTAGGGCTGCGGTACGGCGAAATTAAACTGCCGGGATATAAGCCCCACAAGTGGGAGATGTGACGGTGTTTGTCTTCCGGGTTATCCCAATCGTTAATCCACTCCTGCAATTGGTTAAATTTACCAATTTGCATGGGCGCCATACCGGCTGCCTTAATTTGCAGGCCTTTAATAAAAGCAGCATCAACATGTAGGATGGTAGCAGCTTTAATGGTGTTGTTGAGTAAAGAAAATACCAGTTGATTGTCCATGGTGGTACCTGCTGAAAGACTGTTGCCATCATGCGCATTTTCAGGAGAAGCAGATGGGGATACTACCAGCCAACCGGTATGCGGATCTTTATACAACACATCTGCAAAAAACAGGCTGGCGCCTTTCATAGCCGGGTAAATAGATTGCAAAAATCCTTTATCGCCGTTGAATAAATATTTTTCCCACATGTGCTGACATACCCAGGCACCGCCGGTTGGCCACAGTCCCCAAGGCCCGTCAATAGCACCCGTTGCCCTGAAAATATCAGTATTGTGGTGCAATACCCAGCCACGAGCTCCATACATAATTTTAGCAGTGGCTTGTCCACTAACGGCCAGGTCTTTCACCATCGAAACCAAGGGTTCGTGCATTTCTGTTAACTGTGTAATTTCAGCCGGCCAGTAATTCATTTCCAGGTTGATGTTATCAGTGTACTTGCTGCCCCATGGCGGGTCGGTATGAGGATTCCACAGCCCTTGCAAATTGGCAGCTTGCCCACCCGGTTGCGAACAACTAATCAGCAGATAGCGCCCAAATTGAAAATACAAACTCACTAGTTGCAGATCATTGCTTTCTTTAAAATTTGCCAGGCGGATATTAGTAGGCAGCAAGGTTGCATCGCTTTGGCCAATGTCAAAATACACCCGGTTAAAATATTGCTGGTAAACATTAATATGATCATTTAATAACCCATCATACATTTTTTGTTGGGCCTGATTGTTTAATTCAGTTGCTTTGGCAGCAATAATTTTGGCGGAGTTAATTGAATCAGCAATCATGCTGTGATAATTTTTAAAATTGGTAACCATCGATAAATAGATGACCGCACTATTAGCCGATTGTATACTGATGCTGGTATCTTTTGCCTCAACCGTTCCTCCGCTATTTTGTACCTGTACATTCACGGCTACTTGTATCACGCCGGGCAGGCCACTGTGTTCCGGTGCGATGGCAGACAACGTTAATGCATTGTTGCCAGTGATAGTCAGTTTACCTTTTTGTGGTGTTGTTAAGCTGGCTGAAAAATTAATTTTACCGGGTTGATCTGCTGTTAACTTCACAATGATGATATGATCGCTGAATGAAGCAAAAGTTGTTCTTGTAAAATGAACACCTTCCACTTCGTAGGTTGTGGTGGAGATGGCTTTTGCAATGTCCAGTTCCCGCCTTAAATTTTTATACTGCTGGTGCCCTTTAAAATCGAGGTATAGATCGCCTACGGGTTGGTAATTTACGCCATGAACTTTTTCGGCAATGAAATTTGCGGCATACTTATCCGCCTCCCCATACTTACCGGCATTAATCATTCTCCTGATGGTATCCAATACTTTCGGGCCTGCATGCTTGTTGTAATTGGTGTACGGACTGCCAGACCAAAACTCATCGTGGTTTAACTGCAGGTGTTCACGTACCGGAATGCCAAACACCATGGCACCGATATGCCCGTTGCCAATGGGCAAGGCTTCTTCCCAAATTGTTGCAGGTTGATCATACCAAAGCTTCATAGGGTTTTTATCCGCAACCTGGCCATAGCTATTCACGTGCAATAAAATACAAGAGAGTAAAAAATAAAGGATCCGCTTTTTCATTACTGGTTTTGTTTAAATGGAAGAACTAATATAGGTTAGTATACTGAATATTTGATACTATATTTAACATGCCTGTTTTATTAGTATTGCAGATTGATCTACCTCATTTTGCGGATATTTTTATTATAGAAAAAGTTGCTTAAGTTAATACCGATCACAGGGGGAAAACTGTGCTATATGTTTTGTACCACTTAGGGAAATTGAAAAACACAATCAGGATGAAAATATTACCGGCACTTATGTAGAAATGAGAATGCTGCCAGAAACCAAAAAACATATGAACAAACAATAAAAAAGAGCAACTACATTTCTGCAACTGCTCTTTCAATAATAATTGTTTCGGTGCTATATTTATTTTCCCCCTTCCACTACTATTGCTTCTTGATGTTGGTCAATCAATGCGCAATTAGAAGGTTGAGTAAGGCCATCGTATGTAACAGGTGCATCATTTTTAACAGCCATTTCATTCAATGAAGCAAGGTAGTGAATGCGTTCTTTTTTAGTTAGCGTAACAACGCTTCCATTTGCTTCATAATAAAAATGTGTAGCTATAAAATGCTTCACATGGGCACTTGTTTCTGCTGGTAAAAATCGTTGCACTTTCCAGAACTCACGGCTGCCCGATTTTTTGATTGCTTTAAATACTTTGCCTGCACCACAGTTGTAAGCAGCAACTACCAGTAACCAGTCATCAAACTGATTGTACAATTCTTTTAGATAATTAGTCGCCGCTACAGAGCTTTGATAAGTATACCTGCGCTGATCAATTTTAGCATTCACTTTTAAACCAAATGATCTTGCCGTTTCAGGCATCAGTTGCCAAATACCTGCAGCACCAGCATTGGAAGTAGCACTGTTCTTTAATTCCGATTCTACTATTGCCAGGTACATTAACCCAGCAGGTACTCCGCCTTTTACCAATATCTTACGTATGGTTTTAAAGGCGGCAGTGTTACGTTTTTTGATGGTCTCCAATATATCTGCATTCTCATCAATATACTGATCCACAGCTTTACAAACATTGGCTTGTAAAGGAATAATTGTTGCAATATCGCTGTTTACCGTAGTAGTTGCTTCCACCGAATCGTGGAGTAAATAAGGTAACAACAATTCGTTTTGCGTTTGCGTATGTGCCTGGCTGAAAAGAAGCACCAGCATACTAAACAAACTTATTTGTTTACAAATAGTCATTTTCATTGTCCTGTTTTTAGTAAAGAAATACTCATAGAATTGGCTTTCTTAAAACAGTTATTCAAAGTTTTGGAAAAAAAGGAATTACGTAGTGTAATCGGATTAGGCTGTTAAGTGCGTTTGCTTATATGCACTGTTGTTTGCGTGATGAAGGCAAAAATAGGTCCGCTTTTTCCAAAATCCTACTAAAACAGGATGCGTAAAATTACCATGACAGGTTAATACACTGGTTTACAGCTTATTAACTTTTCCACACAGAAAAATTGTCAGGGATACAGCATTTAATCTAGCTGAGTAAGTTTGTTAAATAGTGAGATATATTAAAAAATATTGTATTGTTTACACGTAAAAGAGCTGGAGAATACTGTCAAATTTACTAAGAAACTAATTGTTTAAAAGCATGTATAACCCCTAATAATTCTGTAGTTAACGCTGGTTGTCTACATTTATAATTTGTGCAAATATTTAGAAGTTTTTGAATGGGAGATTTGATGCAGGAAAAAATTTTGTGATCGGTACTTGTCATTATCTGCATCATACGTAACCTCACCGGTGACAGGTACATAAAGGACAGGTTTTGATATACATCAGTACCTACTACTATCTTAGTCAAAGTTTAAGGAGTGCATTTCTCAAAAAGAAAACAGCTGTAGGCCTTCAATGAAATTTTATTTTTCAAAAACCACCGCATCCACATCAGCCCCAAGTTTTTCGAGTATTTGTGTAATATCTTCAATCATCTTGTCGGGGCCGCAAACATAGAAATGCTTTTTAAAATCCGTTACATTTTCTTTAAAAAAATTTTCATCCAGACGGCCTGTTGTATAGCCTTC
>NZ_JACMOO010000388.1 GCF_014377975.1 Ferruginibacter sp. | reverse complement strand
CATTGAATTTTTGATGAAAGCATTTTGAAAAATGTGCCAGGTTGCTGAACCCACAATCAAATGAAATAGTAGTTATTCTTTGGTCTGAAATTAATAACAGCTCTGCCGCCCGCTCCAGTCTTTTATTTTTTAAATAATTAGAGGGAGTATCATCATACATCTTTTTAAATTCCCGTTTAAAAGACGAAGTACTCAAATTGGTAAGCCGGGCGAGTTGCTCAGAGGGCAAATGGGTATAAATATTGTCTTCAATTACCTGCTTAAAAGTAAAGGTAGCCGGTGAAAATAGTTGCGAAAGAATTTGCTGGATTACGGGTGCATTTTTAGTTTGCGAAAGCAGTAAAATAATTTCTTTTAGTTTAAGAACCAGTATTTCTTCACTTACAAGTGAAGGATTATCAAAATAAAACAACAATCCCTCAATATATTTTTGAATCAGTATTTCATTGTTTATTTTTTCAAAACTTACAGCAATGCCCCTCATTTTGGGGTGCTCCAATATTTTAGGAAACTCTTTATCATACACCTTTTTTAATATTTCCGGGTGAAAATGGATGATAATGACTTCCTGCTTTTTTGAAGTTTTATTGCTAGTCATTTGTCCAAAATAATTCCCACAATTTAATAATACAGCTTCATTTGCCGGAATATTAATTTTAAGATTGTTCAATTCATACTTAACCTCACCTTCTATCACATACAAAAAGCAAGCTTCATCCGGCATCGGACTGGGCACTTTAAAAGGGGCTGTAATAACTAATTTTTCAATCAATTTTTTACCAAATAATTCATAATTTTTACGTTCTGTAATCATTTTTTTTTTAGTTCTTAGAAGCTATCTAAAAATGGAATTTTCATTTGCCATCCTGAGGATGATGGGGACACAAACCCTGGCTAAACCACCGTGGCGGGGTGTCCCCACCGCCAACTTCTTATGGTATTGGGTATCCCAAAAATCGTTTTTATACAGCTTCTTAGCATTTTCATTTTTATAAGCATCTCAAACCTAAATGGCACCCAACAGGGTGATCCACAACAGCTAAAAGCATAATAGCTACCTGCAGGTAATTAGTAGAATTTTAGCAGTATAAAATGGCCACCGTTTCCGGCAGCCATAAACCCAACAATGAACAATGAAAAAATCCTGCCATTATTTTCTATTAAAGCTGAACTTGCGGATGCCGTCTTCCAAAATGTTTTGAAAGTATTTGCTCCGCCGGTAAAACCAGTCTGTGACAAGGCAACGGAAAGCACCAAAATCGATAAGGTGAAAAACACTATTATTTTTTTATTTGTTGGTTTTTGATTTAAGACGCAGGCAGTACCAGAAACTTACAGAAAAGAGCCTTTAACTTATATTTAATGGTTATTGTAAGGTTGCAGCTGTTTTATCGTCTGCAATCCGGGGATTTTATTAATAAAGCAATTTCAAAAACAAATATGTGTACAGTTTCATTTATTCCTCTTAAAAATGGCGTAATTCTTACATCAAACAGGGATGAGCACATTAGCCGTGGCATTGCTCAATATCCGGAATTCTATTTACTGAATGGACAAAAGCTGGCCTTTCCTAAAGACGCAAAATCAGGCGGTACCTGGTTTATCACAAATGAAAATGGAGATACAGGCGTATTACTAAACGGAGCATTTGAAAAGCATATGCCCGTTCCTCCTTACCGGAAAAGCAGGGGATTTGTTTTGCCAGAGCTATTTCAGCAAGCATCGCCTTTTGAAGCAATAAAGCAATATGAATTTTCAGGTATTGAAAATTGTACCATCGTACTTTGGGAACAGGGGCAGTTAAGAGAAATAAAATGGGATGGTAAAAAATTACACACCAAAAATTACGATCCCCGCCAGGCACGTATCTGGTCGTCTGTAACCTTGTATGATACCGACATGATAAATAAACGGCACGGATGGTTCCGTAACTGGATAGCTTCTCAAACTCATATCAACCAGCAAAATATTCTACACTTTCACATTAACACACAGGCTGAAAATACAACGTTCGGCTTACGAATTTTAAGGAACAATACAATAGCTACTACAAGTATAACCTCCTTGTGTATCCAGCATCTAAAAGCTAGTTTTTATCACAAAGATTTTATTCAGCAAATTGAATCTACACTTGATTATGATTTGCTCAACGTTGCACCTATTAGTTCACCAGTAATTGCCGGTAATGACATTGCTCAAAAAAATTAAATCAATACCGTTTTTCATTAAGTTGTTTAATTGGGAATATTGGCCATTTGCGGTAGTGTATAGTCCTATTTACATAGTTTGGTGCTGGTATAGCTTAAAAGCAAAATCATTTTTCTTTTTTGGCGCATCCAATCCTACCATAAAAAATTCAGGATTCCTGATGGAATCAAAAAAAGAAATTGATGCCCTTCTCCCGGACCAATACAAACCGTTAACACTGTTCTTTTCTTTTGACACTAAACCAGAAATAATTATTGATGGTATAAGAGCAAATAAACTTAACTACCCGCTTATCATAAAGCCAGATATTGGAATGCAGGGCAAGGCCGTTGTAAAAGTGAATAATGGGTATGAATTAATATCAGCGGCTTCACGGTTTTCAGTGGATTATATCATCCAGCCTTTTGTTGCATTTCCCAAAGAGATGGGTATATTTTATGTCCGATATCCTGATGAGGAAAAGGGTAAAATTACGGGGATTGTAGAGAAAGAATTTCTTACAGTTACGGGTGATGGAGTCAGCACAATTGAGCAATTACTAAACCAAACTCCACGATATATTTTACAACTGCCTGTTTTGAGAAAAACATTGGGTGAAAGAATGAACACTATTTTAAAGAGAGAGGAAGAAGAGGTATTGGTACCTTATGGAAACCATGTACGGGGTTCATTATTTGTTGACAGTACTTATAAAAACAATGCACAGTTAGAAGCACTAATTGACAAGGTATGTAAATCGGTTAATGGCTTTTATTATGGCCGTCTTGATATTCGCTTTAACAGTTTTGAAGAACTGGTTGCAGATAAAAACTGGAGCATCATTGAACTAAATGGCGCAGGCAGTGAGCCTACCCACATGTATGATCCAAAACATTCTTTGTTCTTTGCCTGGAAAGAAATTATCCGGCATTGGAAAATGCTCTATGAGATCTCTATGCAAAATAACAAAAAGGGATATTCCTTTTTATCGTATAGCGACGGTAAAAAAATGCTGAAAGATAACACCAGGTTAGTAAAAAAACTGGATGAAATTAAATTTGAAATGCCCAATAACCATCGGGCACCTGTCTTAAAAATGAACTCACATTTGAATATTGCCCGGTAAGAATGAAATCAGAAATGAAACGGGAAGGATTAATTAAAAAATTCAAACACCAAAATAATAGCTGATCTGAAAAGTAGTAATTGTGATTTTTACAATCAAATGTATGAGCAAAACTATCAGTTTCCACAGCGGTTTTATGGTATCATCAGATAAAATGGCAGAACATTCCATCAACTTATGGATAAACTGATAAAAACTGCCCGACCCCACAACCTTGTAGAGAAAAAAGGAAATGATATTCAATTATCATACAAAGAGAACAGCCAGCTGTATTTTGAACCCCATGATGAAAAAATGAAAAAGGTGCTGAAAGATTGCGACCTGGGCGATTTCATTTTGGACCACAAATTGCACCCGGTAAGCAAGTTACCCGGCAGGCGTGGCGCATTAATTCCGCACCTTACACTTTGTAAATAATGCTGACACAAAAATGCTGGATGTTAATTGTAAAACACATTAACTGCATACCCTTTATGTGGAGGCTGGAAATTTTTTCTTTTAAAGCAATGGGGTAAATCCATCCCTTACGATTATGGCAAATGCAATTCGGGTAGGTGAACCTTTAATTAAAAGAATGAAATAAATATCAGCAAAGAAGCAGCGGTAATAAACCTAAATGTAAATTCATCTGCTTGATCATGCAGCTGGTACCGTAGTTATTAAAATAAAAGTACTTTTTTAATTAATCTAAAAACCTCATTTAATGAAAGAATATGATGTAGTAGTGATTGGTGCAGGATCGGGAGGTCTGGTAGCTGCAACAACTGCTAATAGAAAAGGATTGAAAGTGGCATTGCTTGAAAAAAATAAAATTGGTGGGGAATGTACACATTACGGATGCATACCCAGCAAAGCTCTTTTACACAGTATAAAGATGTATGAAGCCACAAAACATCTTACTGAAAACTATGGATTAAATGGTTTAACTATTTATGGGAAGCCGGATTTTTCAGCATTGATGGAGCATGTGAACCGAATTGTGCAGGATGTCTACAGCAATGAAACTCCTGAAATATTTGAAGGGCAGGGAATAGATGTATTTGTTAACAGAACCGGAGCCAGTTTTATTGATAAAAATACAGTAACAATTGGTGATGAAATTATGACTTTTAAATATGCAGTAATATGTACCGGATCATCTCCTCAGGAAATACATATGCCCGGAAGTGATGAAATTGAATTTCTTCACAATGAAAATTTTTGGTCAATCCGGAAATTGCCGGAGTCTGTTCTTTTTGTTGGTGGAGGTGTAATATCCGCTGAAATGGGACAAGCTCTTGCACGATTCGGAAGTAAGGTTACCATTCTTGATAGAAATCCGCGCATTCTACAGGCCGTTGACGATGAGGTAGCAAAAACTATGATTGAAATTTTTAAAAATGGAGGTGTTGAAATTATCTGTCCTGCGGAGTTAAAAAGATTCAGAAATGAAATGGGATCTGTAGTTGTCAGCTATTTGCAGAATGGTCAGGAAAAAGAAGTTTCGGCAGAAAGTATTTTTCTTGCAATAGGCAGGCAACCAAATGTAGCCGGGCTTGATTTAGAAAAAGCCGGAATAATATTTTCAGAAAAAGGAATAAATACCAACTCAAATTTGCAAACATCGGCGCCCAATATTTACGCTTGTGGAGATGTAACATCACCATTTAAATTCACGCATGCAGCATCCTACCAGGCAAATATTGTAATTGAAAATATACTGACTGGTAATACTTTGCAAAACGACTTGAGCGTATTTCCCTGGGCAATTTTTACAGAACCGGAGATTGCCCACGTTGGTTTATCGGAAAAACAGGCAAAAGAAAAATTTGGAGATAAAGTTGCTGTATTTAAGGTAGACGCAAACCTCGACCGATTTGTTACTGATAAAAAAACCACTGGATTTCTGAAAGTAATTTTCGATGCAGAAAACTTTGTTATTGGAGCAGAAGGGATCGGTGCACATGCAGGGGAATGGATTCAATTACTCACCATTGCTATCAAAAATAAAATTCCGGCGGAAAGTTTTTCAAATACAATTTTCCCGTATCCAACTTACTCAGAAATTGTTAAAAAAGCATTTACCCGGTACTTACGCACTAAAGTATGATTTCAATTATTATCCCAACATATAATGAAGCAGCTGTTATTGAAAAAACACTTGAAAAGCTACATGTAATTTCGGGTGAGTCCGAAAAAGAAATCATTATTGCTGATGGGGGAAGTACAGATAATACCGCAGAGATTGCAGAGATATATGGCCGGGTGCTTCATTGCAGAAAAGGAAGGGCAAAACAATTAAACGATGGAGTAAAACAGGCAAAGGGTGAAATTCTATTTTTTGTTCATGCAGATATGTTTGTACCTCAAGGAGCACTAACAGCAATATGCAATCAGATAAAAGAAGGATATGACGGAGGAGGATTTGCCAATGAATTTGACTCGCACAATAAAAAAATAAAAAGACTTGGAGAAATTTTGAATTTTCGTTTTTTGGGCGGACGTGAACAATCTGACCGGTGTATTTTTTATGGGGATAACGGCATCTTTGTTAAAAGAGATGTCTTTGAAAAATTAGGGGGATTTAAAGATATTCCCATCATGGAGGATTATGATTTTTCTGTAAGAATGAAAAAACAATTTAAAGTAAAACAAATTCAGTTTCCAAAAATTATTGTTTCGGCGAGAAGACACATAGCAGCAGGATTTTTTAAGACAAGGATGCAATGGATACTGATAAAAAAATTGTACCTGCTTGGATTTTCACCTCAGAAATTGGCAAAATGGTATGCAGATATGAGATGAAAATTTGATTATTTCTAAAAGAAAAAATAGGATATGAATCAAGAACAAAACCGCCTCAACGAACAGTATAACGGTGTAAAAAATGGCTAAAATGGGGACCTTATCTGAGCGAACGCCAATGGGGAACTGTAAGGGAAGACTATAGCGAACATGGTGATGCCTGGGATTATTTTCCACATGACCATGCAAGGAGCCGCGTGTATCGATGGGGCGAAGATGGCATTGCAGGTATCAGCGACAATATGCAGCGCATCTGTTTTGCCGTAACGTTATGGAATGGCAAAGACCCCATTTTAAAAGAACGTTTATTTGGCCTTTCAGGAAAAGAAGGCAACCATGGAGAAGATGTAAAGGAACTCTATTATTATCTTGATAACAATCCTTCACATTCGTACATGAAGCACTTGTATAAATATCCGCAGGGCGAATATCCTTACAACCATTTATTGGTATCTAATCAAAATAGAAACAGGCACGAGCCGGAATATGAATTACTGGATACAGGCCTTTTCGATAACAATAAATACTTCGACGTTTTTACAGAATATGCAAAAAATAATGAGGAAGATATTTGTATAAAAATAACCATACACAACCGGGCAAATGAAGCAGCCTTTATTGCAGCATTGCCAACACTTTGGTTGCGCAATTTATGGAGCTTTGGCGCCGCCAAACATAAACCCGCAATAACAGAAACTGAACCAACAGAAGCATTTGGACACGTAAAAATGAATCATCATTTGTTGGGTGACTATCACTTTTATTTTGATGCGCCCAAACGTACCCTTTTTACCGAAAACGAAACCAATACTGAAAAACTATATAACCAGCCCAATGCTACTCCTTTTGTAAAAGATACCTTTCATACTGCTGTTGTGCAAAACAATTACGAAGCCTTCAAAGAGAAAAATAGTGGAACAAAGTTTTCGCCCATGTATGAATTTGATGTGGAGGCACAATCCTCTGTAACCATCAAACTAAGGTTAAGCAAGGATGTTTTACAAAATCCTTTTGATAAAAAATTTGAGGAAACCTTTAGCCAGCGTATTGCTGAAACAGATGAATTTTACAACAGTATCCCCAACACAAAAGATGAAGACGAAAAAAATATACAAAGGCAGGCTTTTGCCAGTATGCTGTGGAGCAAACAATATTTTAATATAGATATTCCCCGATGGCTCAATGGAGACCCCGGGCAACCTGCACCACCCGCTGCCAGAAAGACCGGCCGTAATCACCAATGGATGACATTAAATAATGAAGACATTGTTTCAATGCCCGATAAATAGGAGTATCCCTGGTATGCTGCATGGGACCTTGCTTTTCATTGTGTGCCGCTGGCCATGCTGGATGCAAGATTTGCTAAAGACCAACTCGTTTTATTTTTGCGGGAATGGTACATGCACCCCAATGGACAAATGCCTGCGTATGAATGGGCATTGGGCGATGTAAATCCTCCGGTTCATGCATGGAGCTGTATAGAAGTTTTTAAAATAGATAAGAAAAAAACAGGTGTTGCCGATTATAAATTTCTAGAAAAAGTATTTCATAAGTTATTACTCAACTTTACCTGGTGGGTAAACCGCAAAGACTATAAAGGAAATAATATTTTTGAAGGCGGCTTTTTAGGACTGGATAATATTGGTGTGTTTGACAGAAGCAGTGTTTTACCGGGTGGTGGTGTGTTAGAGCAGGCGGATGGTACGGCATGAATGGCTTTGTATAGTTTGAATATGCTGGAGATAGCCCTGGAGCTTAGCATGTATAATGATGCATACGAAGACGTAGCCACTAAATTTTTTGAACATTTCGTTTATATAGCCGATTCGCTAAACAGGATTGGCGAGGACTGGACAGGTGCATGGGATGAGGAACATGGCTTTTTCTATGATGTGCTTTCAATGCCGGATGTACAATATATACCTGTTAAAGTTCGGTCACTCGTAGGATTAAGTTCGCTGTTTGGAGTGTTAGTTATTAAAAAGGAAATGCTGGAAAAAGTAGCTGATTTTTACAAGCGGTTTAAATAGTTCAAGAATTATAGAAAGGAAAATCATCAATACCAGATAATTGAAGACCTAGTAGAAAACGATGATATATTATTATCACTGGTACCACGAAAAAGGCTTGAACGAATGATGGAATCATTACTGGATGAAAAAGAGTTTTTAGCGCCGGGAGGTATACGCTCACTTTCAAAAATTCACGAAAAGTCTTATGAAATAAATATAAAAGGGCAGGTGTTTGGAATAAACTACCAGCCGGGCGAATCCAATTCTTCCTTATATGGCGGCAACTCTAACTGGAGAGGTCCTGTATGGATGCCCATGAATTATCTGCTGTTGTTATCATTAAAAAAATATTGTGATTATTTCAAAGGGCAATGTTGTGTTACGTTTCCTGCTGGTACTGGCAGCTCAATGCCGCTTTCAATGGTGAGTATCAAATTAGCTGAACGTCTCGTCGCTGTATTTAAAAAAGATAATGAGGGAAAACGCCCTGTTCACAATAATACACCACAATATGAAAACGATCCCAATTTCAAAGACCTGGTATTATTCTATGAATATTTTCATGGTGACAATAGCAGGGGTGTTGGTGCATCGCATCAAACAGGATGGACCGGTGTAGTAGCTGAATTGATTAACAGGGTGAATATTATATTTAAAAAGAATGTTCATCAATCATTTTAATAATTCTGTCATTTGCTGCATCAGACATACGCTCTTCAGCATGAATATGCTTACTTTCTGTGGAAATTTGATTTGTTTGTTTCTCAAATTTTTTGCAAAAGGAACACATGGAAGTATGCATGGATAATTGCAGCTTTCCTATAAATGATAATTTCCCTTCTTCCTTTTTTGCCATCAGTAAAGTAGCTTCCTTACAATTCAACATCAGATATTTCATTACAAACCGCTTCATATTCATTTAATTTTTCAACCAGTATTTTTCTACACAATCCCGCATTTGCAGCCGGGCCCTATGTATCAATACCCAATAGTTAGACGGACTAATATTTAATACCTTACAAATTTCATCAGACTCCAGATCTTCCATATATTTTAAAGTAAAAACATGCTGTTGAATGGCTTTAAGATGATCTTTACACCAGTTAATTATTTGCTGTATTTCTTTCCTTTCTGTTGGAGTATTGGACGCATGCCAGTCTTTAGGCAACCTGTTTTCCGCCCAATGGCCTTCGGCATCAAACCAATCGTTTTCAGCAGACCGTAAATCCGGCATGGATATAATGAATTGTTCGGTAGCTTTCTTTCTGTAAAAGTCTATTATTTTATTTTTGAGAATAGTAAATAACCAGTTTTTTTCTGATGCTTCTCCTTTAAACCCATCAACCCCTTTTAATGCCGACAAAAACGTTTCCTGTACCAAATCTTCTGCTACATCACTGTTACTTACCCTGGGCAAAGCGTACTGATACAATAAGGTTCCATAAAGTACAAACCATTTTTTAGGGTCAGCTTTCATTACCTTTTTTTCCATCTTTTACATTTTTTTTAAACGGTAAATATAAAGAATGTATCGGGGAATCGGTTGAAGCCTGTAAGCCTTGTAATTTTTTTAATACATGATTTGTAAGTTTTTACAACATACCCCGTCACAACATCCAAAGAAAAAATACCTGGCCAAAATACTAATATAAACCGGGGTGGATTGATTGTGATTTACAAAACCAAAACGTTTGCAGTGTTTAAAATAGACCTGTTTTAAAACCAACTTCAAATTAATACAATGACGAAAAAATCAATGAAACGGATTGGTCTTTTAATTCTTGCCGGTGTTGTAATGGCAGGTTCAATAGGTGCATACCTATTTTTTAAACCACACCGGGATGTGCAGGCCACCAGTGCTTTTGCAGAATTAAAAGTATCTGAACTGGTAAATGAATTTACCGTTGATGCAGGTAAAGCCAACGCAAAATATCTGCAAAGTGACGGCAATTCCAAAGTGCTTATTGTAGAAGGCCGGGTAAAGAAAATTTCTGAAAATCAAAACAACGAAAAAGTAATCGTGCTGAAAGATGAGCGTGCAAAGGTTGGTGTAAGCGCAACATTTACCAAAGCAACAACGGCAAATACACAATCAATTAAAGTGGGTGATATAGTAAAAATAAAAGGTGCAATTACAGCGGGTAATTGATACGACGCAGACCTTGAATTATATAAAAATTCCATACTTGTTCAGTGTGATATTGTAAAATAAGAAGATGATAAAAATCATAAGAAAAAATATTCTTACCATAACCGGTGCAATAGCGGGCATCTTTTATTGGAAATTTATTGGTTGCAGCACTGGCAAGGGTTATATACAATCCAATCCAGTGAAAATGACTTTATATGGCACTTTATTGGGAGGCCTTTCATTCAACATATTTCAATCTGAAATCAGGCAACAATAGCATGGAAAATAAAATTAAAATTAGAATTATTTTATTAGCAAAAGCAATAACTAACCGTTCAATGGCTCAGGAAACTGGAAAATTATATTTTACCATATCTTTTGGAATAATTGCGATACAATAAAAAACAGCAAATCAATTTTTAAAAGGAATGCTGAAATACAGTTTGGCATTTGATACATTCCCTGCTATTTATTTCAACAACGGGGATAGTCTGATTACGACCGCCAGAAGTAATAAAGTTGCCACAACTTTAGCCTTGCATAATTTTTGCCACTAAAAAAAGATGATGGAAAGTAACAGGCGGGGATAATTGTAAACATTACCGGCAACATCATCGGCGCCAGGTGGTGGAAAAACATCTAAGCTGTTTATTGGAACGATACAGTAAAATTACAAAGGACAGGCATACTATTTTCGTAAACAGAACCGATACTTCCATCAGCTATTCAAAACAATTGGACAACGCTATTTCTGCCAGTAAAATTACCGCTCTTTCATCAGTTGAGTTTGTAAATCCTGTGGCTGATAAACCTGGCGAAAAAATAAAAATCAATATTTTTCATGCAGAGATTATAAATGATGCAAAGAAAATGAATGAAGAAGTAAACCGGTATAAAGACATTGAGGTGGTATCAAATATTATTAAACAACCGATGCAGGATAATTACACCAGGTGAAAATGGAAGTGAAGCGATATTTCACCAAACCTGTATAACTATTGGCATTATTTAAGATATGCTGAAAAGATTAAAAATTTGAAATAAACAGTAATAATATTGATAGTACTACCCTATTTTATAATAGTGCATTATAATATAGTACACCTAAAAATTAGAAATAATTTAATTTATCTTTCAATATTTTACAGGACATTAATACCCTCAAAATTTTGAAAAAATTATACTGCTTTTATAAAAGTTTATCGGGGGTAATTGGAAGATCTCTTACTCTTTTACCCGTTGCATGATAAACAGCATTTGCAATAGCAGCTGTTATACCGGTAATACCAATTTCACCTGCACCTTTTGCTCCAACTGGACTTATGTTTAAATCTGGTTTATCTATAAACTGGATATCAAAATCAGGCATATCTGCATGAACAGGCACAAGGTATTCTGATAAATCCCTGGTTACAATCCGCCCCGTGTTTGGATCATATTCACTGCCTTCCATCAAGGCCATACCAATACCCCATACAGCTCCTCCAATTATTTGACTTGCTGCAGTTTTGCTGTTCAATATTTTACCAACATCCATTACACAAACAATTTTATCTACCTTAACCATGCATGTTATGGGATCTACCAAAACCTTTACAAAGTGAGCTCCAAAGGAATAAAAAGATAAATTTCTACGATCCTGATCTTCGTCTTTTTGTACAAACTGGTTACCGATACTTTCATTTTTTGGGTTTCCTTTTTGATTACCGGGCTTTTTTTCTGCAGCTTTAGCTCCTCCCCTTGTTGATACCTCAGTAGTAATTTCAGTTTCTATTACCGGTAGTTTATTCCGAACCAATATCTGCTTATAAGTCTCTCCCTTATCCGTATTTCCGGTTAAAAATAATCTGCCATTATGAATAGAAATATCTTCTGCAGTTTTATCATAAAGAGGAGATCTTTTATCGGCTACAGCCAATAAGATTATTTTAGTTTTTAAAGTAAGCGCAGCTGCAAGAACTGACGGCCCGGTAGTGGCCATTGTTTGTGAACCACCGGAACCTGGACCTTGTGGATAAATGGTATCACCCAACTTAATTTCCACTTTATCAATTGGCAAACCCAGTGCATCAGCCATTATCTGAGCCATCACCGTGTAGGTTCCCGTTCCAATATCCTGCGTTCCACAGGCGGCTATAACCTTTCCACTCTGGTAAAGTTTCATCCCCACGGTTGCCTTACTCCGGTTTGCCGGATACGTTGCTGTAGCCATACCATATCCTGCCAGATTATCGCCTTCCATGGTTGCACCGGGCATTTTATTTCTGTTTGACCAGCCGATAGAAGCTGCCCCTTTTGTATAACATTCCCTTAAATTTTTACCCGACCATTCATTACCATCCTGAGGATTTTTTTCTGCATAATTTACCAACCTTAATTGTAAAGGATCCATATTTAATTTATAAGCAAGCTCATCAAGTGCAACTTCCAGCGCATAAGTTCCGGGAGCTTCGCCAGGAGCACGGGTGGGGCAAGGCGTACCCTTATTGAGTTTAACCAACTTTTGAACTACGTCAAGATTATCAGTAGCGTACAGCATCTTTGTCACCCCACCTGCACTTTCTACAAACTCATCTACAAAGGAAGTTTCAGCAGTTGTCTCGTGCTTTATTGATGCAAACTTTCCGGCTGTATCAGCACCTAACCCAATTTTTTGAATGGTTACCGATCGCCTGCCTGCGCAAGTAAACATCTGGCCCGTTCTATCTAATACTATACGTACAGGCCGGTTAACAAATTTTGCTGCCATCGGAGCCAAAATAGAATTTGCCCACATAAATCCCTTAGAACCAAAACCACCACCAATAAAAGGAGCTATAATGCGTACTTTATCTTTTGAAATACCCAGCATGGAAGAAATAAGGTCACGGGCACCAAAAACATTTTGTGTGGCATCATGAACGGTAAGTTCATCCCCCACCCATTCGGCTGCAGTTACATGCGGTTCAATTGGATTGTGGTGGTAAACCGGAGTAGAATAGGTTTCTTCAATTGTTACCGCTGCATTGTTCATAGCTTTTAATGCATAGCCCCTTTGCTTTGGCGGGGTGGCTCCGGCACCACCCTCACCTGGAGCATATAGTACGGCATCCTGCTCAATAAATTTAAACACCGCTGGTTCTTCTTTATAAGTAATTTTTATTACTGATGCCGCATGTTCTGCAATTTCAAATGTTTCCGCAATTACTACAGCAATATGTTGTCCGTTATAAAAAACGTTTCCACTTTGCAATGGCAGCAATTCTCTTTCAGAAAACCTGCCACCCATTGGTTTTCCGCTAACAAATGGGTAAAGCTTTAGTGCATTTTTATAGGTCATTACACCTATTACTCCTTTCAATGCTTCGGCTGCCCGGGTATCAATATTTTCTATTGTACCTTTTGTAATCGTACTCTGAACCGTAACACCGTATGCCATATTCTTTAATTGAAATTCACCTGCATAGGTGGCAGTACCAGTTACTTTAAGCGGTCCGTCTTTACGGTCTATAGGTTTTCCAATAATGTTGTCTTCCATATTATGCTTCTATATTTTGAAATGCTTTCATAATTGTTCTTTTTGCCAGTGCCGGTTTAAATGCGTTGTATGTAAATGTTTTTGCATCTTGTAAAGCAATAACTGCGGCTTCACTTATTATTTCTTTCGAATAATTTTTGCCCGTAAGAAACTGTTCTGATTTTGTTGCCCGCCAGGGTTTTGTACCTACCCCTCCCAATGCAATTCTAACTTGTTTTATTAAGCCTCCACTTTTATCTAAAGCAATAGCAGCAGACACTACGGCAAATTCATACGAGTGTCTGTCACGCGTTTTTACATAACAGGAATTTGAAGCAAAGGGTAAGGCTGGAATCTCAATATGTGTAATCAATTCTCCGCGCTGTAATGTATTTTCGATATTCGGTGTGTTACCAGGTAAGGTATAAAATTCTGCAAATGCGATTGTTCTTTTCCCTGCAATCCCCTGTACATGAACTACCGCATCCAGGGCAGCAAGTGCAACAGACATATCTGATGGATGCGTAGCAATACATTGCGAACTGGTACCCAAAATTGCATTCATTCTGTTGTAACCATTGATAGCAGAACAGCCTGAACCAGGAATTCTCTTGTTACAAGGAGTGGCTGTATCAAAAAAGTAAGGACACCTTGTTCTCTGCAAAAGATTCCCTCCTGCAGTAGCCATATTTCTTAATTGAGGGGAGGCGCCTGACAGTAAGGCCTGAGACAACAAGGGATAATTTTTTACAATTATATTATCGTACGCAAGATCAGTATTGCTTACCAATGCCCCCACCATAATATTTCCATTTGGCAGCATTTCAATTTTTTTTAGTTCAAGCGCTGAAATATCTATTAATAATGAAGGCATCTCTATATTCATTTTTATCAAATCAATGAGGTTTGTTCCTCCGCCTATGAAATGAGATGACGTAGTAACCGCCTTAATTGCCTCGCCGGAATTTTTAGCCTTTAAAAGTGTAAATGGGAACATAAAGAATTATTAATTTCAATCTTTGTAAATTTTTATTTAAACAGCCTGTTGCACTTCCTTAATCGCATCAAGAATATTTTGGTATGCGCCGCAACGGCAAAGATTTCCGCTCATCAACTCTCTTATTTGAGTGTCCGTTTTTGCATAACCTTCTTTAACCAGTGCCACTGCAGAACAGATTTGTCCCGGAGTGCAATAGCCACATTGAAAGGCATCATGTTTTAGAAAGGCCTGCTGCATGGGATGAAGATTTTCAGGTGTGCCCAACCCTTCAATCGTGGTTATTTTTTTTCCCTCACACATTCCTGCAAGCATTAAACAGGAATTCATTCTTTTACCATCTACCAAAACAGTACAAGCACCACACTGACCACGATCACAACCTTTTTTAGTACCCGTCAATTTCAGATGTTCTCTTAATGCATCAAGAAGGGTAACCCGGGAATCAAGTTCAAGCGTTTTAATTTTACCGTTTACTGATAGTGTTACAATCAGATTTCCTGAAGCGGGGGTCTCAATTTTATTTACTGGTAATCCATTTGCTTTCGCTGTAGAAAATAAAGCTACCCCAGCGCTGATCGCAGAGGCCTGTTTTAAAAATTCTCTCCGGCTGGGTCCTTTTTGAAGCGGCTCATTATCATTGTAGTTCATCTAAAATTAGTTTGAAGTAATGTTGAAATGTAAAAGGTGCGGTTACTAAGCTAAGAAGGAAAAAACATGCCAGTTATTTTTTTGTAAAACTGCTACAGAATTAATAAGCGTTAAAAAAAATAATTTGAAAACGGGTATTTTTTTACGCAGTTTATTTAATTATACTATTCAAATTTTCTACGAATTAATCATCTGCAATAGCACAGCATGGCCATTGTAATATCCCCTGTGCAATTTTTAATAATACAGGGTATTTACAACTCATAAAAGCAGGAGTAGCCCGCAGTTATTTTTCTTCGTTTTGAATCAGGTAAGTTTATAATACTACCTTAACAACGACGTAACCACTAACCGCAGGCAGTATCCACCCCCTTTCGCCACGCCGGTTTAAATATAAATAAATGGCGGAAAGAGGCCGGTATTGCCGGAATTTCCAGAGTAAGTCCATAACAGAATTTTGAAAAAATATTTTTTTTAAAATTTTTTTCTGAAAATAACTTTAGCAATCGCAAAATCAGCAGGAAAAACTTTCCTCAGATGACAGATGTTTACTATATCTAAAAAGATTATCAAACTAAATACAAATACTTAACTTTATACGGATTAAATCATAAGAAAATTATTAGACAAATCACATGTTTAAATTAGTATAATTCTTATTGCAAAAATGAGTCAAATGCTACACCAGCAACGATGCCATGGAATGCTACAGCTGGCAACATAAAAACAAAAATCAATTTCTAATACGTATTACACTACTCTTAATAATTATTTAATTAAAAAATTTACTTTATGAATGATGACAAACCGAAGAAATCTTCCAGAAGAAATTTCATCCGTAATGCCTCTTTAGCCGCTGCTGCCTTTACCATTGTACCCCGTCATGTTTTGGGTAGAGGCTTTGTTGCCCCCAGCGATAAATTGAATATTGGATCAATAGGCGCGGGCGGTAAAGGGCAAAGCGATATTGCCAATTTCTTCAAATCGGGCAATGCAAATATTGTAGCATTGTGCGATGTTGATGACCGTTCCTCTGCTAAAACAAGAGGCAATTTTCCTAAAGCCACTTACTATAAAGACTTCAGGGAAATGCTGGATAAGGAAAACAAGAATATTGATGCTGTTTCTGTTTCCATACCCGATCATGCACACGCTATTCCGGCACTAATGGCCATGCAAATGGGTAAGCATGTGTATGTTCAAAAACCAATGACACATGATATTTACGAAGCCCGGGTACTAACAGAAGCAGCCAGGAAAAATAAAGTAGTAACTCAGATGGGTAACCAGGGATCGTCAGGTGACGGCGTTCGATTGATGCAGGATTGGTATAAGGCAGGATTAATAGGAGATGCACACACTGTACGTTGCTGGACCAACCGGCCCGTTTGGCCACAGGGCAACGGATATCCAACAACGAAAGATGAAATACCACCGGAACTTGATTGGAATTTATGGTTAGGCCCTACCAAATTTCATGAATACCATACTGGCTTTGTTCCTTTTAGCTGGCGGGGTTACTGGGATTTTGGTACCGGAGCTTTAGGCGATATGGGTTGCCATATTATTGATCCCGCTTTTAAAGTGGTGGGCCTTGGATATCCATCGGAAGTAGAATGCAGTGTAGCCGATATTTATGAGAAAATGTGGACACCAGCTTACCATCCCGAAAGCTGTCCGCCCGCTTCTTCCATTATAATGAAATTTCCGGGGTCAAATGGTAAACCCGATGTAAAACTTACCTGGATGGATGGTAATATCAGGCCAGAGCGTCCCGAAGAATTGGGAGCAAATGAACAGATGGGTAATTCAGATGGTGGTGCTATTATAGAAGGAACAAAAGGAAAAATGATGTGTGGATGTTATGGTGAAAACCCTACCTTATTACCTACTTCAAAAACCAAAGAAACGATGAATGTTCCTAAAACTGTTGAAAGGGTAATTGGCGGACAGGAAGGGCATTATGCACAATGGGTAAATGCCTGTATAGCGGGTTATGGCAAAGGCAAAACCAGCTCCAATTTTGATTATGCCGGTCCACTTACCGAAACAGTATTATTTGCAAACCTTGCATTGCTAAGCTGGAATTTAAAAGATGCGCAAGGAAAATCATTTCCCGGAAGAAAGAAATTATTATGGGATGCAGCGAATATGAAGATCACCAATTTTGATGAAGCCAACCAATTTGTAAGAAGACAATACAGGGATGGATATACTTTTAAAGCGTAACTAAATTTAAAAAGAGGCTTTCTTACTTTTTATTGAGAAAGCCTCTTTTATTTATCTTAATATGGTTAAGGAAAAATATTTTACGCCCCGTTTCAGTTGATCATACTTTTACTTTAGATACCAGTCTGCAACTAATTCTGGTAGTTATAACTACCCCCTTATCAAACAAGAAAATACTTTATTAAACATTTGGTTCCCATCCCGGTTCATACGAACGTGTCCACAGTTTCATCGCCTCATTATCACCAACAATATGGCCGTTTGATCCATCTATATTTACTGTGTGACCAACACGCTGTGCGATATTTCCCAATTGAACCCAAAGCGTACTTTTAAAGCCGATCTCCACATCTGCATTGGGACGTTTGCTTAAGCGGATACTCTCTAAAAAATTAGCAACATGAACACCATCCAGGTCTTCATTCGGACTGGAAGTGTTGCGGGCATCTATCACAGCATTGGATTTAATATCTTTTAAAACAGTTCCTTTTTCATCATAAATAGTATATCCATCATGGCCGGTAAGCATCGTTCCTTTTTCTCCATAAAATAAAACACCGCGGTCAAGCCCTTCTACTTTGTATGGACTGCAGCTTCGTCCTTCCCACAGTACAGTAGCATCGGCACAGTCGAAAGTAATGAGTTGTGTATCGGGGGGTTGCCAGTCATCTTTAAAAAAATACCTTCCTCCGGTAGAGTTAACCCGAAGCGGATAGTCAATACCAAGGCCCCAGCGGGCAACGTCAATTTCATGCGTGCCATTATTCAGGGCTTCGCCGGTACCCCAATGCCAGAACCAATGCCAGTTATAAGGAATAACATTGTCTTTATAAGGCAGTCTTGGCGCAGGCCCTTGCCACAAATCGTAATCAAGGCCGGCCGGTACCGGCACTTGCTTTCCAATGCCAATAGATTTTCTTGAGTTGGTGTACCAGGTTTTTACAAGGTGAACTTTGCCGATTGCGCCTCCTTTTAATTCGTTGATACCTTCTGTTAATAATTTCCAGGATCTCCGCTGGGAGCCCATTTGCACAATCCTATCGTATTTTCTTGCAGCAGCAATTGATAATTCTCCTTCATGGGGATTGTGGGATAAGGGTTTTTCGCAATAGACATGTTTACCGGCTGCACAACAAATGATTGTAGCGGGTGCATGCCAATGATCGGGAGTGGCAATATAAGTTGCATCCACATTTTTGTCAACCAGCATCTTGCGAAAATCATTTTCTCCTTTAGGTGCATCTTTGCCAGCTTTTACTACTGCGTTGATGCCTTTTTGCCTTGCCTTTTCTTCCACATCGCACACGTAAATTACCTCGGTATTGGCTTGGTTGGCAAAGGTGGCAGCCATACCCGAGCCCCTGCCGTTGGCACCAATCACCGCTACCTTTATGCGGTCGTTGGCACCCATTATTTTCCGGTAGCTTTTCGGGGTAAATCCGGCGCCTAGTCCCCCTAAAACAATAGCGGCCGAACTTCCTGCAATATTTTTAATAAACCTTCTTCTTGAATTTTTCATAAACAGTTTTTTAATAAAGTTCTTTAATTTTTATTTTGCGGAATGTAACCTTATCTCCATGTGCCTGCAATAAAATTGGTGAAGAAACCGCTGCTGCAAATCCCGGTGTAGTATTAAATTTACTTTTTAAAATAGCTGCTTTAAAGGCTTCACTATCTCTTTGATAGTCTACTATTTTTAAACCATTTAACCAATGCGCTACATGATTACCTTTTACTACTATCCTTGCTGTATTCCATTCGCCTGCAGGTTTATAAAGTTTGTTCGCATCCGCAGGTAAAATATCATACAGAGCGCCTGTTTTGCGGTTGCCATTAATGCCCAGTTTTGCATCAGGATGTTTGTCATCGTCTATTATCTGAAACTCGCAGCCCAATGAAGTATTGGGTAATAAAAAATATTTAATGCCGCTATTACCTCCTTCAGAAATTTTAAATTGCACAGAAAGATCAAAGTCTTTAAAGGAACGGGTAGTGACAATATCGCTTCCATGTCCTTTTGAAGGATCAAATGTCAATTCTCCATTTTCAACGCTCCATGATTTTTCGGGTAGTGTATCATGTTGCGCATTTTTCCATCCCTTCAGGGTTTTACCGTCGAACAGCGGGCTCCAGCCAACTTTTGTTTGGGCTTGAATTATACTGTTACCCAAAAACAAAATAGGGAGCAGTAAATAGAAACGTACCTGCATAAAATAATATTTAGAATATTGAAATTAATAAAAACTTTAAGTGAATTACAATGTTCTCTGCAGTAAAGCACAAATCGTCTTTCATTCCTTCACTAACTTCAAACAACCAGCACCATTTTTTCTGTGAGGCCTTGTACCTCACAAACTCGCCAATACAATGCTTCACTGAAATGGATCAGCAGATCAGTTTCTGTAAGCGGCTAATGACACCAGCATCAAATTACTTAGCAGCATATCCAGCCATTGTTGAAATAACAAACTATCGCCTTTTCTTCTTTAGCAATAGCAATTTCCTCCAATCCACCTCATCCTTTTATAACCTGCAAAACATGAAATAAAAAAAGCTTTACACATAAAAAAGGCCGATTTATTATTTTAGAAGATAAATGGGTGATTTATAAAGTTACTGGAATATACTTATCAATTCGTCAATTTAAAAGCCGTTTAAGTTGTCTGTTTTTGATTCCTGTTTTAGTTTTCTATAGTATCATTACTACGTTGCAATCTGTTCGCCGGCATACGGCTGGTCAGCATGTTTATGCAACTT
>NZ_JACMOO010000387.1 GCF_014377975.1 Ferruginibacter sp. | reverse complement strand
TGTTATCAATGCCTAAAATTTTAGCTGCATTTAAAGTTATAGCCGATAGCGCTTCTTCTTTGGTTAAGCCATAAGCCGCCATGGTACCAGCCTGAAAAGGAAGGTTGCGCTGTCGCCAGAAACCATCTCCACCATCCTGGCAGATAGTAAATAAAATACCAGCCTTTTGTAAAGCGGCACCAGTTTTATAAGGCTGGTCTACATCATCATCATCCGTAGTGGGTAAACTATGTGGCTGCGATAAAATAACAGCCACCTTATTTTGCTTCAGCATATCGGTCATCAGCCAGCTATCCCCTGCACCTACCAGTACCAGTTTAAAATCAAATTCCCTGGCCATTTCTATCGCCATCATCATTTCTTTCACCAGGTCGCAGTGTACAAAAAATATCTTTGTTTTATTGAATAATCCCTGTAACGCTTCCAGTTTTAAATTTACCTGCGCATGGTTTGTTTCGCCATGATAAGCCTTTGCTTCGCGTAAAAAAGCACGGATACTTTCTATTTTTTCGAGGCTTTGTTTTACACGATCTTCTTCTGCACCCGGCCTGCGAAACTGCGCAGGTACATTAATGAGGGAAGGCATGTTAAAATGAATACCATTGTCAGTTTTATACGCAGCATCTTCCCAGTTCCAGGCATCCAGCTGCACTACAGAAGATGTACCGCTGATGGTACCGCCCTGCGGGACGATGTTGGCCAGCAATACGCCATTGCTGCGCAAGGTATTGATCACTTTACTATCGGCATTGTAAGCCACTAAACTGCGTATACTTGGGTTGATGTCGCCCAGCTCATCGTAGTCTGCTGTAGACCTTACTGCGCTTACCTCAACTAAACCAAGGTTGGTGCTGGAAGCTATGATACCAGGATATACATGCTTGCCTTTAAGGTCAATTATCTGTATATCAGCAATGGGAGCCGTTGTACGAACATCGGTAATTTTACCATTGCTGAAAACGATCATGCCATTTTCAATCACCTGGCCGTTGCCAATATGTATCACTCCATTGGTGAGTGCAATGGTACGGGTTTGTGCCGGTGCAGGATGCATATTTTCCTGCGCCAGTGCTTTAACGGAAAACAGTAGTGCGATTGGAAATAATAATTTTTTCATGCTGTTTATTTTTGACTGCAGGCAATAATAACCTGTTGAACTTTAATATTGTTACTGATCAAAACATTTATTGATTATCGAGGGAAATCTGGTGCTCATTTATTCTACCCCAAAAGGTTTTTTCATCGTGGTGATCTTCTTCACAATAATTCCGCTCTTTGTAAGAAGGAGACGGTGGAGACATTTTCTCGCCACCTTTTTTAGCACCGTCCATTTTCTGTATCAGCCTGGCTCTTTCTTTTGTAATGCCTTGCCTCAGTAATTTATCTTTTTCAATATCATAATAAACAATGCCGTCTACCATTGTGGTTTCTGCCCTTGCATAAATGCTTAAAGGGTTATCGCTCCACAAAACCAGGTCGGCATCCTTACCAATTTTTATACTGCCTGTTCTGTCTGCAACGTGCAACATTATCGCAGGATTTATAGTGACCATTTTCAGCGCATCTTCTTCATTCATACTGGTGTACTTCACACTTTTGGCAGCCTCCTGGTTTAAACGCCTTGCCATTTCCGGATCATCCGAATTGATGGCTACATTTAAACCAACCTGTTGCATCAGGTAAGCATTTTGAGGAATCGCATCTACCACTTCCATTTTATAACTCCACCAGTCACTAAAAGTAGAGGCGTTGGAACCATGTACTTTCATTTTATCTGCCACTTTATATCCTTCCAGAATATGCGTAAAAGTATTTACTATAAAACCAAATTTATCCGCTACCCGGATCATAGCAGTGATTTCACTTTGCACATACGAATGACAGGTGATAAAACGTTTTTTATTCAATATCTCCACCAATGCATCCAGTTCAAGATCCCGCCTTTTTCCCGGGCCCATTTTTTCATAATCCCTTGCTCTTGTGAAGGCATCAGTCAATACCTGTTCCACACCCATCCTTGTATCCGGAAAACGGTTGTTACTTTGACCATAAGAACGTTTTACATTTTCGCCCAACGCAAATTTTATAAACGGAGCCGAGTTGGCAAATTTCAACTGTTCTGCAGTCGCTCCCCAGCGTAGTTTTATCAGCTGGGTTTGCCCGCCAATGGTATTGCAACTGCCATGTAAAATATGGCTGCTGGTAACGCCGCCGCTTAACTGACGGTAAATATCAACGTCTTCAGGATCAAGTATATCTCCAATTCTTACTTCTGAAGTAACAGACTGCGAACATTCGTTGATGCCCCCTGTACCGGCAATGTGTGAGTGTTCGTCAATAATTCCGGCAGATAAATGTTTCCCCGTACCGTCAATGATCCTGGCGGCTGCATCAGTTAAATTTTTACCGATAGCTGCTATCTTTCCACTCTTTATCAGCACATCGGTATTTAACAAAATACCTTCTTTTTCACTGGTCCAGATGGTGGCATTTTTTATTAAAATATTTTGCTGTTTAGGTGTTTCTGTAAAGCCATATCCATTGAACGGGTACGTAATGGTACCACTTACTATTGCAAGTGAATCCGTTTTTTTCTTCTTTACACTATCCACCAAAGCAACCAGGGGTGCCGTTTTAATTGCGGTCCAGCTTAATAAATTTCCACCAATTGTTTGCCCTGTTCCGCTCCAGGTATCATCGCTGATTATACCATTCAGTCTTGCATCACGGGTACTGTCCTTTTTATAATCAATTACCATTAACACCAGTTTATCTTTAATGATAAGCTCAACCTTGGTGGTATCTTTTCCGATGATTTCTGCAGATGGCTTTGAGGCCTCCCCTTTTATAGACAATGTGTTCGGCTCATTGTTAATCACCAAAGTGTAATTACCCCGTATATCGTTCCATCCATCTTCTTTCAATATATATTTATTACCCTGTATCCAGTTTTGATATACCACCGCTTTATCGCTAAAAACGGGTGCAGATACAATTAAGAAATTCGCCAGTTTTCCAGCTTCAAGGCTTCCCACTTTATCGTACATACCCAATAAAGTGGCTGGGGTTTCGGTCAGTGCTTTTAATGCCTTTTGCTGGCTAAGGCCCTGTTGTATTGCCTTACGCAGGTTACTTAAAAAAGTATTGGTTTCTTTTAATCCGTTGGTAGTTAAAGCAAAATTAATATTGGCCTTTTCAAAAGCAGCAGGGTTAGTGGCTGCCAATTCCCAATGTTTCATATCTGCCAGTGATACAAATCTTGCATCCGCAGGATCTTCCACATCCATCGCCTGTGGAAAATTTAGCGGTACAATAAAAGAAGCGTTCGTGGCTTTTACTTCATTGATCCGTTGGTATTCGTTACCGCCCGCTTTAATGATATATTGTACATTAAATTCATCTCCTACTTTATCGGCACGCAGATCGCTCCATTTATCATTGCCTTCAAAAATCTGCGGTAAACCCTGGTTATCCAAAAATGCCTGCAGGGATAAATTGATCCCTTCAGTAGCAGGCTTTGTTTTGTACCATTGCGCATCTAAAAAATTCTGTCTTAATAAAGCGATGCTACCCATTAGTGAAGTAGGATAATCCTGCGTTGAACTTCCTTTGTTGAAAGAATAACTGGCAGCAGCTCTTTCTTTCAGCATCACCATATTTTCTTTTTCTGTTGCCAGCGTTACCACTGCACCGGTACCTCTTGATATCCCATCCATCTGGTGCGTTAGTACAGTACCAAAACCTACGGCCCTCAGTTCTTTTGCTTTGACATCATTGACCGAAAATATTTTGGCTGCATCTGTTTCTGAACGAATGGCCTGGTTCCATCCATAGGCGCCTTTTGTATTGGACAGCATTTGTGAAGCGCCCCGAAAACCGCCACCAGCAATCTTTTGCACAGCTTCTGTACCGTAATTAGAATACATATCAATAAACGAAGGGTAAAGATATTTGCCTTTACAATCCACTACTACTGCATCTTTGGGCACGGTTGCCTTACTGCCAACGGCCTCAATTTTTCCTTTACGAATAACCAGTACCGCATTTTGCAGTGTTGTTTGTGCGTTGGTAACAATGGTGGCATTGATGAATGCATAACAGTCTTCCTGCGGATTTGCAATATCATTTACGGGAAATGTTGCCTGAGCTTTTGCCTGCCAGGTCTGGAGCACACATAAAGAAAGGAAAAAGAGAATCCTTATTTTTTTCATAAAAATAAATTTTGTAAACAAATGATGGTACAATAAATATAGTGAATGATTGCGTTCAGCAATAAAGTGTTGTAAAAGTTTGTCCCATTAATCTGTAATTTAGCGTCAATTAATTTTTATGAATATTGCATCTTATATTGATCACACCCTATTAAAACCAACTACCCTGCTTGCGGATGTTGAAAAATGTTGCGAAGAAGCAATCCTGTACCATTTTGCAGCGGTTTGTATTCCACCGCTTTTTGTAAAGAAGGCCGTTGCATTATTAAAAGATACCCAAACTAAGGTTGCCACGGTAGTTGGCTTCCCTTTTGGTTATTCGGCCATTGAAGCAAAAGTAGCAGAAACTGTTTTAGCCATCATTGATGGTGTGGATGAACTTGACCTGGTAATAAACATCAGTGCCATAAAAAATAATGACTGGCAATTTTTAGCCAGCGAAATCAATGCTATATTACCAGTTGTAAGAAGAGGCAACAAAGTGTTAAAAATTATTATCGAAAGTGGCATACTTTCAAATGATGAAATCATAAAATGTTGTGACTTGTATGGCGCTGCCGGTGTGGATTTTATAAAAACATCCACGGGGTATGCAGAAAAAGGGGCAACCATTGAGGCGGTACAATTACTGCGGAAACACCTGTCGGAAAAAATACAGATCAAAGCCAGTGGTGGCATAAAAACCTATACTTTTGCCAAACAATTAATTGATGCCGGTGCCACACGAATTGGTTGCAGCAGCAGTGTACAAATTGTTAACGAAGCTGCCCAACAAAACTAACCGGAACAGTTTTTGTCAATTGCTTATTATGAAAAAATTTTATGCATTGTTACTGCCTGTCTTTTTTATTTTACAGGCAAAAGGTCAGGTAACAGATACAACCAATACCGGAAAGATAACAGTATTTAAAGACAGCAGGCTGGATGTACTGGCAAAAAAAGAAGCCGCTTTTAATGAAGCAAACGGATCTTTACTCGGTCCCAGATCTGCAAGAGGATACCGGCTGATGTTACTGAGTACCAGCAACCGGCCCGCTGCAATGAAGGTAAGGGCGGAGTTACTGCAACGCTTTCCCGAACAAAAAGTATACATGAGTTTTCAGCCACCGTACATCAAGCTGCGGTTTGGTAATTTTTTAGAAAGAGCAGATGCAGAAAAATATAAGAAAGAAATTATCAGCAGTAAATTAGTAACCAACAACATTTATTTATTGCCCGAAACCATCGAAATAAAGCCGGATAAAGATAAAGACAGCAATAATTAAAAGTTGCAGCTGCTACTATTTTTTACGGCGGATGTTTTTTAATTATTTAATAATTAAATCTTTACCATAAAAATAACCTACCAATCGTGAGTGAACTCCTTCAACAGCAGATACAAAATTTAGCAAGTCAATATGCTGCAGAGATGATTGAAGTGCGTCATCACCTGCATGCAAACCCGGAATTAAGTTATAAAGAATTTAAAACCGCTGCTTATATTCAGCAAAAATTAACTGCACTTAATATTACTTTTGAAGTTAAAGCTACCACGGGTGTAATAGCTTTGATAGAAGGAAAAAATCCTGATAAAAAAATAGTTGCTTTAAGAGGTGATATGGATGCGCTGCCCATTATGGAAGAAAATGATGTGCCTTACAAATCAACCGTACCGGGCGTTATGCATGCCTGCGGCCACGATGTACACACTACCTGCCTGTTGGGCGCAGCAAAAATTTTAAGCACTTTAAAAGATGAATGGGAAGGAACAGTAAAATTAATTTTTCAACCGGGCGAAGAAAAAAATCCGGGTGGTGCCAGCCTGCTGATTAAAGAAGGTGTTCTGCAAAATCCGGCACCCCAAAGCATTTTTGCCCTGCATGTTCACCCGGGACTGGAAGTGGGTAAATTAAGTTTTCGTGGCGGTATGGTAATGGCCAGTGCCGATGAAATTTATATTACCATCCGTGCTAAAGGCGGCCATGCAGCAGCACCTCAAAACACAGCAGATACTATTTTAATTGCAGCGCATTTAATCGTTAGCCTGCAGCAAATTATCAGCCGTAACAACGATCCTTTTAATCCTTCTGTATTATCCATCACTTCATTTCAGGGAGGATATACTACCAACGTCATTCCTTCAGAAGTAAAGCTGATGGGTACTTTAAGGGCAATGGATGAAGAGTGGCGCTTTAAGGCGCACGAACTGATTATTAAAATGGCCACCGAACTGGTACACAGTATGGGCGCAGAAATTGATATTAAAATTGATGTGGGTTATCCCTTTGTTTTAAACAATGAAAAACTGAATGCGGCAGCCCGTAAAAAAGCCGAAGCCTATCTTGGTACAGAGAATGTATCAGAAACAGAATTAAGAATGGGAGCCGAAGATTTTGCCTATTATTCTCACCAGATACCCGGCTGTTTTTTCAGGCTGGGTGTGGGTAATAAAGCAAAAGGAATTTCGATTGGTGTACACACGCCTACTTTTAATATTGATGAAGGTGCTATTGAAATTGGAATGGGTATGATGGCGTTACTGGGGGCTACGGGAGCTGAGCAGGATCGTACTTAATTTTTGTTGTATTTTCATTTGGGCAAGTTTATATATATAATAATTGTACGTTTTTAAATTATTAAGAAAATTAAAAGTGCGGATGTACTTTCCAGGTAAAAGTATCTAACAAATTGGATAAGTATCCAGCTACAGTTTTTTTTCTGAAAAATTGAAGGCAGATTCTAAGACTATTGGTAAATTGAAGAAGAATTAATTTTATTTTTTTACATTTTTTTATGCCGTTTGCTTTACGTAAATGGTATTTTTTTGGGGGTTACATATACCATTAGCTACGCTGGTTAGCAAATTTACTATTCGCTTTTACTTTTTATCCTTTGAAAATCATTTATGTAACTTGCCGCCTTATTTACTAAAATATGATTGCTGCAATTCCGCTTTATTAAAAGCGTAATTGCAGCAGTCCGGTTAAAATAAGTATGTATATGCCATACTCTCCAGCCGTATAAAATTGGGGGATATTAAATACACTGTATGTCAAAAGAACTTAGCAAACAACAGGCTTTAGAGTATCATGCCCAAGGCAGGCCGGGGAAAATTGAAGTAGTTCCCACCAAAGAATCCAAAACACAAAGAGACCTTTCTTTAGCTTACTCACCGGGCGTGGCCGTGCCTTGCCTGGAGATTGCGGCCAACCCGGAAGACGTATACAAATATACCGCCAAAGGCAACCTGGTAGGCGTTATCAGCAATGGTACCGCTGTGTTGGGCCTCGGCAATATTGGTCCCGAAGCAAGTAAACCCGTTATGGAAGGCAAAGGCGTTTTATTTAAGATTTTTGCTGATATTGATGTATTTGATATTGAAATAAATGAAACAGATCCGAAAAAATTTGTACAGATTGTAAAAGCGCTGGAACCCACATTTGGCGGCATCAACCTGGAAGATATAAAAGCACCCGAATGCTTTTATATTGAACAGGAACTAAAGAAGCTGTTAAAAATCCCCATCATGCACGATGACCAGCATGGCACCGCAATTATATCTGCTGCCGGTTTATTAAATGCGCTGGAATTACAAAAAAAGAAAATAGACCAGGTACGAATTGTGGTAAATGGTGCAGGCGCTGCTGCAATGGCCTGTATGAAATTATACGAATCGCTGGGTGCAAAGCATAGCAATTTTATGGTGTTTGACCGAAAAGGAATTTTATATAAAGGAAGAACAGATGTGGAAGAGCTGAAACAGGATTTTTGTGTGGATGAAAAATATAAAGAGTACGATCTGGTAAAAGCATTGCAAGATGCAGACGTATTTATTGGCCTTAGTGTAGGTAATGTGGTTAGTGCCGAAATGGTAAAAAGCATGGCAAAAAATCCCATTGTTTTTGCACTGGCAAATCCAGATCCTGAAATTGCCTATGATGTTGCCGTTAAAGCCCGTAAAGACTTAATTATGGCTACCGGTCGCAGTGATTATCCCAACCAGGTAAACAATGTACTAGGCTTTCCATACATATTTCGTGGTGCCCTCGACGTTAGGGCCACTACCATCAACGAAGCCATGAAGATGGCTGCAGTGAAGGCTTTGGCTGCCCTAACCAGGGAGCCGGTACCAGATATTGTAAATCTTGCCTATAATGCAAAAACAATTTCCTTTGGGCCCGATTATATTATACCAAAGGCATTGGATCCCCGCTTACTTTCAACCGTTGCACCGGCTGTTGCAAAAGCCGCAATGGAAAGTGGTGTGGCAAAATATCCCATCACCGATTGGGAAGCCTATAAACTTGAACTGAATAAGCGATTGGGACTGGATAACCAGTTGAGTCGTGTAATAGGTAACAAAGCCCGTAAAGATCCTAAACGGGTTGTATTTGCGGATGCTGAAAATATAAAGATTTTAAAAGTGGCGCAGCTTGTGGTAGAAGAAGGTGTAGGCTATCCTATTTTACTGGGCGATGTAAAAAGAATTACCAAACTGGCTAAAGACAATTGTATTGACCTGGAAGACATGCCTATCCTTGATCCCAAAGCAGATGAATACCATGATCTTCGTAAACAATTTGGTGAGTTGTTTTATACAAAGCGGCAACGAAAAGGTATCAACAAGCATGAAGCGCACAAGATGATGAGGGACAGAAACTATTTTGGATGTATGCTGGTAGAAACCGGACATGCAGATTGTATGATTAGCGGTTTAACCCGGAGTTACCCAGAAACTATCCGTCCTGCTTTGCAAACAATTGGTACAGAAGAAGGCGTTAAAAAAATTGCTGGCATGTATATTCTGCTAACAAAACGTGGCCCCTTGTTTTTGGCCGACACTACCATCAACTTTAACCCCACTGCGGAGGAACTGGCTGAAATTACTTTGCTTACCGCCAAAGAGGTAAAACAATTTAACATCGTTCCCCGTATTGCAATGCTCTCCTACTCTAACTTCGGCAGCAGTAATTCTGACGAAGCCAACCTGGTGCGCAAGGCAAGAGAAATAGTAAAGGCAAAAGATCCCACCCTGGTATGTGATGGCGAAGTACAGGGCATCCTGGCGTTTAATAAAGAAATTTTAAAAGACAATTATCCCTTTACAGAATTACTGGATGGGGAAGTGAATACCCTTATCTTTCCAAATCTTGCTGCCGGTAATATTGCCTATAATTTATTGCAGGAGGTAGGCGGTGCAGATTCTATTGGCCCTATTTTATTGGGATTAAAGAAACCAGTGCATGTGCTTCAGTTAGGAAGTTCTATCCGGTCTATTTTTAACATGGTACTGATAGCAGTGGTTGATGCACAGATGAAAAGTGAAACCAACACAGCAGATGAAGTAGATAAAAGCAACTGGTGGAAACGTTTTAAAAAAACGGCGCACGATTTGTAAACTTTGTCCTTTTTGTAGTGTATTATTTTTGGTTAATTACACGAAAGCCTGTTCAGATGGATCAAAGTATCAAAATCAAAATTTATCTTCGTTTTAAAAATCAGTAAATAATAAACCAATAATGGATTTTTTTACACATTTCGGCCGGTACCTTTTAATGATCAAAGGCATGTTTTCCAGGCCGGAGAATTTTAAAATGTATTGGAAAGAATTCATGCACCAATGCAATGATATCGGTATTGGTTCATTGGGTATTGTATCTATCATTTCAGTATTTATTGGTGCGGTTAGCGCTGTTCAAACATCTTACCAGCTGGTAAGCCCTATAATACCAGCCGAAACCATTGCACAAATTGTAAGGGATACCGTTATACTGGAGTTTGCACCTACTTTGGTATGTATTGTATTGGCTGGTGTAATCGGCAGTAAAATTGCCAGCGAACTGGGTAATATGCGGGTGAGTGAACAAATTGATGCGTTGGAAATTATGGGCATTAATACAAAAGCCTATTTAATTTTGCCTAAAATTGCTGCAGCATTATTAACCATTCCGCTGTTGGTAATTATTTCGATGGTGCTGGGCATCTGGGGCGGAAGGCTTGCTGGTGTTGCATCCGGCATATTATCTGCCGATACATTCGACCGGGGTTTGTTGTTAAAATTTATTCCTTACAATGTAACATTTGCACTCATCAAATCCTATACATTTGCTTTTATCATTAGTAGCATACCTGCCTATTATGGATATTATGTAAAAGGTGGGGCGCTCGAAATTGGCCGCAGCAGTACCAAAAGCGTAGTGGTTAGTTGTGTTATGCTTTTGTTTGCAGATTATGTTTTAACACAGTTATTGTTAACCCATTAATAAGTTGTTTTACTTATTACTTAAAACTTTTAACTTAACCGGGGTATGATTGAATTTAAAAATATCAAAAAAAGTTTTGGGGATAAGGTGGTATTGGATGATGTAAGCCATGTGATGCAGACGGGTAAATGTAATCTCATCATTGGTACCAGTGGCAGCGGCAAAACTGTTTTACAAAAATGTCTGGTAGGTTTGTTTGAGCCAGATAGCGGGGAGATTATATACGATGGTGTAAACTTTACTGATATGGATGAAGAAAGCAGAAAACTTTTGCGCCAGCAAATAGGCATGCTGTTTCAGGGCTCTGCGTTGTTTGACAGTATGACGGTTGAACAGAACGTGATGTTTCCGCTGGATATGTTTGCTAAAATGAAAAGCGGTGAAAAATTAAAACGTGTTAATGAAGTGCTTGACAGGGTTAACCTGGAAGATGCGCATAAAAAATTTCCTGCAGAAATCAGCGGCGGTATGAAAAAAAGAGTAGGCATTGCAAGAGCCATTGTGCTGAATCCAAAATATTTATTTTGCGATGAACCTAATTCCGGCCTTGATCCGCAAACCTCCATGGTGATTGATAAACTGATTCACGAAATCACCAAAGAATTTAACATGACCACAGTGATCAATACACACGATATGAACAGTGTAATGGAAATTGGAGAAAATATTCTATACTTGTTTGAAGGCCAGAAAGAATGGACCGGCAATAATGAAGAAATAATCTTCTCTAAAAATGATAAACTGAACCAGTTTATTTTTGCCTCCAAATTTTTACAGGATGCCAAAGACATGCGCATGCTGGAAGCCAAAGGAATTATTTCCGACGACAGAAATATGGAGGAAATACTGAATAGCGGGGAAGAGATAAAATAATAATTTGCAAATTTGAAAATTGGGAAATATAAAAAACTAAGATATTCCAATTTGCAATTCTTTGTCTGCAAATTTATCCGGAACACTTCATTTGCTAATTTCCAAATTTTCCCATTTGCTAATTTACTCCCCCTATCTTTGCGAAAATTAAAATTTTTCATTTCTAATTCTTAATTGATACCATGTCAGTTCTCGTTAATAAAGATTCTAAAATTATTGTACAGGGTTTTACCGGTACAGAAGGTACATTTCATGCCACACAAATGATAGAATATGGCACCAGCCTGGTGGGTGGCGTTACACCAGGTAAAGGTGGAAGCACGCATTTAGATAAGCCAGTATTTAATACAGTAGCCGATGCCGTTAAAACAACCGGCGCAGATGTAAGTATCATTTTTGTTCCACCTGCATTTGCTGCGGATGCTATTATGGAAGCTGCTGATGCCGGAATAGCGCTGGTAGTTTGTATTACTGAAGGCATACCGGTACAGGATATGGTGAAGGTTAAAAACTATTTAAAAAGTACAAACGCAAGATTGATAGGGCCAAACTGCCCAGGCATTATAACTGCAGAAGAATGTAAAGTAGGCATTATGCCCGGCTTTATTTTTAAGAAAGGAAGAATTGGTATTGTATCTAAAAGTGGTACCCTTACCTACGAAGCTGCCGACCAGGTTGCCAAAGCCGGGCTGGGAATTTCTACGGCAATCGGTATTGGTGGCGATCCTATCATTGGCACCACTACTAAAGAAGCGGTAGAACTATTTATGAATGATCCTGAAACAGATGCTATTGTAATGATTGGCGAAATTGGTGGCGGTATGGAAGCTGAAGCAGCTAATTACATCCAATCCACCGGTAACAAAAAACCTGTAGTAGGTTTTATTGCTGGTCAAACAGCTCCTCCAGGCCGCCGCATGGGCCATGCCGGTGCTATTGTTGGTGGGGAAGATGATACTGCTGCAGCTAAAATGAAAATCATGGCAGCTTGTGGTATTCATGTAGTGGCAAGTCCTGCTGATATTGGAAAAACGATGGCTGAAGTGCTTAATAAATAATTGATTCTCTTTTGAAATAAAACAATTGGCCCCCCAATAAATCGGGGGGCTTTATTTGTGTAGTATTCAACGGGATTAATCGTAATATACCTGGTGGTTTTTATTGCCTGTTTACCAGGTATCTTAGATGCATCAGGCTTTTCTTCCTCATCAATTCATTTACTCTATACGCATCATCCCTACATTATTCAAACACTATGCCGCTTAACTATTAAAGCAACTTTACAAAATGTTAAAGAAAAAACATGGTAGATATTTATGCAAAAAATGAAGTTTGCACATCTGTTTATTGTTGTATTAATTTTATGTCTTTACAACAGCTCAGCGACAAGCTGTATCTTGTAATTAAAATATTTCAGGTATGTTTTTAAATAAAATTTTACTGGTAATTTTTACTGGTTTAGCATTCACTTCCACGGCACAAACATCTACAGAGTATGTAAAAAACTGGGCAAAGACAGCCGCCTTTGAAAAAAAGGGTTTAACAAAATCTGCATTGCAGGAAGTGATGGCTATTTACAATATGGCAGTAAAAGATGACAACGATGCACAACAAATAAAAGCAGCCATCTACCAGATAAGGTATCGCAATATGGTACAGGAAGACAGCAGGGAAAACAATATATTTTATATAGACACTTTAATAGCCAAAGCCAAAATACCTGCTAAAAATATTTTACAAAGCATGCAGGCTGAAATGTTTTGGCAATACCTGCAAAATAACCGCTATAAATTTTACGACCGCACGGCATTGTCCGAAGAAAAATTAAATGACATTACTACCTGGACTTTGGATAAATTACATGCTACTATTGGTAAACTATATGAGGCTTCCCTTGCGAATGAAAGCTTATTACAAACCACTAAAATTGACCGTTTTGATCCTGTAATTGTTAAAGGAGAAAATACACAGCAACTTCGCCCAACTCTTTTTGATTTTTTAGCTTTCAGGGGGCTGGATTATTTTAAAAATGATGAAAGAGACCTTATAAAACCTGCGTACCAGTTTACCATCGATAACCCCAAAGCATTTGCACCGGCAGCGGAGTTTGCTGCAACTTCTTTTACAACTAAAGATACTGCTGCTTTACAT
>NZ_JACMOO010000386.1 GCF_014377975.1 Ferruginibacter sp. | reverse complement strand
ATACAGAAGTATTTTCTAATTACATGGATCAAAAATTATTTTCCGCAAATGCACTGTACGGAATAGGTGGCTACGGGGAAGATAGAATACTTTACAAAAGAAGTGATCACTTTAAATCAAGAGGTTCAAAAGTTTCACCCTTTGGAGAAGCTTCAGAGGAGGCAGCCTCCCGTTCCATCCACCTCGGCATCGACATCTGGGGCAAGGCCGGCACCAAAGTTTTTGTACCCATCGGTGGCACAGTTCACAGCTTTGCCTACAATGATAATTTTGGTGATTATGGTGCCACCATTATTTTACAACACCAGTTGGAAACAATCGTCTTTCATACTTTGTATGGACACCTTAGCCTAGCCGACATCGCCAACATGCAGGAAGGAAAATACATCAGCAGGGGAGAGTTGCTGGCACATTTTGGTGAAGCATCAGAAAACGGTAACTGGCCTCCACACCTCCATTTTCAGATTATTCAGGATATGCGACTCCATAAAGGAGATTATCCTGGCGTTTGTAGTATCAGCGAAAAGGAAAAGTATTTACACAATTGCCCTGACCCGGATTTGATGTTAAATATGATGAAATACGCTGGTTAAAATATTACCGGTGTAATTCACTAATCCGGAATCATCAGCATCAAAATATAATACAACTTTTAACGTTGTGGTTTGTATATATTAAGGTGAAAAAAGCCCTTTAAAGATGTAACTTTACACCGCAAAATTTAAAGCATGGAAATTAAAGCCGGCAAATTATTAAGTAACATTAACAACCCTGATGATCTTAAAAAATTAAGCAAAGATCAGTTACACCTGGTGTGTGATGAACTAAGGCAATATATTATTGACGTGGTAAGCGTACATGGTGGCCACTTTGCAGCCAGTTTGGGCGTGGTAGAGCTGAGTGTGGCATTGCATTATATTTTCAATACTCCATACGATCAATTGGTATGGGATGTAGGACACCAGGCTTATGGACATAAAATTTTAACTGGCAGAAGAGATCAGTTCCCCACTAACCGGAAATACAAAGGGCTGAGTGGTTTCCCTAATAGAACCGAAAGCGAGTATGATACTTTTGGTGTGGGGCACTCGTCAACTTCCATCAGTGCTGCATTGGGAATGGCCATGGCAAGTTATTATAAGGGTGAAAAAGACAGACAGCATATTGCGGTAATCGGCGATGGTGCTATGACGGCCGGACTGGCTTTTGAAGCCATGAACCACGCAGGCATTGCCAACTCTAACATCATTATTATTTTGAATGATAACTGTATGAGTATTGACCCCAACGTAGGCGCATTAAAAGAATACCTGACCGATATTACTACATCTCATACTTACAATAAGGTAAAAGATGATGTGTGGAATTTGTTGGGCAAATTACCAATGGGAAAAACTTTTTCCCGTTCCATGGCACAAAAATTAACGGATGGGTTAAAAGGAATGGTGAGCAGCAGCGCTAATTTATTTGAAGCGCTCAACCTGCGTTATTTTGGCCCCATAGACGGACATAATATTACCAAGCTGGTAGATACGCTCAACGATCTTAAAAATATCCCCGGTCCAAAATTATTACACATTAAAACAGTAAAAGGAAAAGGATACGAGCTGGCAGAAAAAGACCAAACTAAATGGCATGCACCAGGATTATTTGATAAAGTAACAGGAGAAATACAAAAGAAAAAATTTGATATTCCGCAGCCACCAAAATACCAGGATGTATTTGGATATACCATTATTGAGCTGGCGGAAATGAATGATAAAATTATGGGGATTACGCCGGCAATGCCCAGCGGATCTTCTTTAAAATACATGATGGAAAAAATGCCCGGACGTGCTTTTGACGTAGGCATTTGCGAGCAACATGCCGTTACATTAAGTGCAGGTTTGGCAACACAGGGCATGCGGGTATTTTGCAATATTTATTCTTCTTTTATGCAAAGGGCGTACGACATGGTGGTGCATGATGTGGCCATACAAAAATTGCCGGTAGTGTTTTGTTTAGACAGGGCCGGCCTTGTAGGCGAAGACGGCGCAACACACCACGGATGTTATGATATAGCTTATATGCGTTGTATCCCAAACATGATTGTTAGTGCACCGATGAATGAGAAAGAATTGCGAAACCTCATGTATACTTCGCAGTTGGAAAGTACTGTCAACCCTTTTGTAATTCGTTATCCAAGGGGCGAAGGAGTAATGCCGGAATGGAAAACACCTTTTGAAGAAATACAAATTGGTAAAGGAAGAAAGTTAAAGGATGGACAGGATGTAGCGATACTTTCTTTTGGTCATCCCGGAAATTTTGCCGCTGCTGCCATCCGTGATGTAAAAGCAGAAGGCATCAATCCGGCACACTATGATATGCGCTTTGTAAAGCCAATTGATGAGGCTTTGTTACACGAAGTTTTTAGCAAATACAACAAAATAATTACCATTGAAGATGGTACGGTTGTAGGCGGTTTTGGAACTGCTATTTTAGAATTTATGAATGCACACGGTTACAAAGCAACTGTGAAAATAATGGGTATTCCGGACAGGTTGGTAGAGCATGGGTCTGCCAGACAGCTGTACGAAGAAATTGGTTTGGATGCCAGTGCCATTGCGAATGTGTTGAGAGAAATGATGAAAGATAAAGTTACAGTTGGTGCAACATTTCAATAAAGTAATTTCAACAAATTTTATACCGGCCCTTGCCGGTTTTTTTATTTTCGGTCCTGGCAGTAATTTTCCATAGCGGCATTGTTGCGTCGCCCTCTTTTACTGCATACCATTGTGTTGCTTTTATCGGTGGGGTTTTTACTTAAATCAATAAAAAAGCAGGCTGTAATAATAAAATGTCATTCATAACCTTACAAAACCATCGACACAATATTAGTGATCACTTTTTTATTAATCTTTCTTGCAGAGATAAGATATCAGAATAGTCTGCCGGCCGCCAGGCCATAAAATACAAAAAAATAAGATAGATTCTTAAATCACTATTTTTTTTTAATTATTAAATATCATCCACAAAATGATCATTTTAATAACCTTGTAAATGTCAAACGTTATTTGATATTTACAAGGCTGTGTTATAGCTTGGCAAGATATTTATTTATAAAAATCGCGGCACCCACTATACGTATTCCCTGCTTGTTTATATAATCAACATCTGCAGAACACACAATAAAATTATTTTTACTTTTTAAATCTTCAATACAATGAAAAAAGCCTTTGGTAGCAACCGGGGCCTTGCTTAGTTTAATTTCCACGCAGGCTTTCACCACATGGCCTCGAACCAATACCAGGTCACATTCTGCACCAGCCTGGGTACGATAGTAATACATGTCAAGCCTGCTGTCTTTTGCATACAGAACCTGGCTAACAATATATCCCTCCCAGGATGCACCAACGGCAGGGTGATTTAATAACTCCTTTTCGGCATGCAGCCTTAACAGATAATGCAAAATACCGCTGTCGTTAATATAAATTTTAGGGGCTTTTATTAATCGCTTGCCAATGTTTATAAAATAAGGTTGTAGCCTGGTAATAATAAAAGCAGCTTCCAGGTAATCCAAATATCGCTTTACGGTAGTACCTGTAACGTCCAGCGAATTACCAAGGTTTTCTGCGTTTAATATACTGCCCTGCAAATGAGCCAGCATGCTCCATAACCTGCGCATGGTTGAGGTAGAAAAACGTATATCAAATAAAAATGGCAGATCTCTTTCTATATAAGTAGTAATAAATGAATCCAGCCACCCTTGTAGTAATTGATTGTTGCGTATTGTAAGAGCTTGTGGAAAGCCTCCCCTAAACCAGTGTTTATTCATAGGGATAGCAGCTGGTAATTCATGCAATCCAATTGGGTGCAGATAAAAATAAGCTACTCTTCCCGCTAAACTTTCAGGAGCGCCTTTTAATAATGCAAAAGATGCAGAACCGGTAATGATAAACCGGCCGGGCTTCCGTTTTTCATCAATAACTGCACGTAATAAAGGAAAAAGTGAGGGCATGCGCTGAATTTCGTCAATCAGCACACACTCATTCAGATAAGAAAGTAAATATTCTTCGGCATCACGGTTCAGTTTATCAAAGTCGCTGGTTTTTTCAAGGTCAAGATATATGGTTTCCTTTTTATTTTTTGCTGCCAGTAACTTAATCAAGGTAGTTTTGCCTGCCTGTCCCGGCCCTAAAATGACAATTGCAGGAAGGACTTTTAAACACTTTTCAATAACAGGTTTGACGGCCCTTTCTATCATTTTATAAAGATACAATGATCCTTGTAAATGTCAAATTGTATTTGACATTTACAAGGATGAAATATTGAAATTAAAGTCCGGCAAACCATATAACTTTACAGTTCATAATATTTGCAGCATGACAAAAGAAACTAAACGGCAAAAACAGGTAGCCGGGCTTATCAATGAAGAACTGAATGATATTTTTCGCCGCATGGGTATCACCATGATGGATGGGGGAATGATCTCCATTTCATCTGTAAAAATTACGCCCGATCTTTTTGAAGCAAGGGTTTACCTGAGCATGTTTCAGGTAAAAGATACACAGGCAACCTTATTAAAATTTGAAGAAAAAAATAAAGAGATCCGAAAAGAACTGGGTACCCGTGTGCGGCACCAGTTACGCAGTATTCCGGAACTGAAATTCTTTATTGATGATACGCTCGACTATGTTTTTAAAATGGAAGAACTGTTTGAGAAAATAAAAAAAGAGGAAGGTACTGATATTAAGAAAGCACACGAAGGCGAATAAATATTACATTCAATTTTTTAACGGCTAAATACCCTTTAGGGGCATAGGGTTATGTATCTAACTTTTGCATGGCGGTATTTTAAAGCAAAAAAAAGTGCCAATGCTATCAATATTATTTCGTGGGTAACAGTAGGAGTAATAACATTTGCCATAGCCTGCCAAATATTGGTGCTAAGTGTTTTTAACGGTTTTGAGGGATTGGTAAAATCATTGTATGGATCTTTTTATGCTGACATAAAAATTATCCCTGCCAGGGGGAAAACCTTTACACTTACCAGTACCCAGCTTGCATTAATAAAACAACAGCCGGGAATAAGTGCCATTTCTTTAATTGCCGAAGAGAAAGCTTTATTGCAAAATGAAGATATCCAAACAATTGTTTACCTGAAAGGCGTTGATAATAATTACACCAATGTTTCTGGTGTTGCAGCGAAAACTTACCTTGGTAATTTTAACACTGGTACTGCTGCAGAACCTGGTTTAATTGTGGGGGCAGGTATACAAAATGCTGCAGCGATCAGTGTAGATGCAGCTTTCAAGGCATCCAGCCTTACACTTATCTTACCTAAAAAGGGAAAAGTTACCGCAAATGACCCGATGCAATCCTTAAGCGAAGGTATTGTAAAAGCCACCGGTGTTTTTACCATACAGCAGGATTTCGATAATAAATATGCTTTTACCAATATTGATTTTGTTAAACAGCAAATGGGTTTTTCTGCGGAGGAATACAGTGCAACAGAAATAAAAATAAATAGTAAGTCAAGCCCTGTAGCTATTCAAATGCAATTATCCAATTTATTAGGAAGCGCCTATACCATACAATCAAAATATCAGCAAAATGCCAGTTTGTATAATACCATGCGCATGGAAAAGTGGATCATTTATGCGGTGCTTACCTTAATACTTTTTATTGCAGCTTTTAATATGGTAAGTGCATTAACCATGCTGGTGATGGAAAAACAAAAAGATATCAGTGTATTGCAAAGTATGGGCGCAGATAAGAGTATGATACTGAAAATTTTTCTCAGTGAGGGTTTATTGCTGGCAGGTATTGGTACGGTCATGGGTATTATCCTGGCACTAATAATTTGTTTTTTACAGGTAAATTTCAAATTGATAAAATTAGAAGGAGGTTCTTTTTTGATTGATTATTTTCCGGTGCAACTGCAGCTTACAGATTTTATATTGGTTGCTATGACTGCAACCTTTATCGCTTTCCTGGCTTCCTGGTTTCCGGCCCTTAAGGCATCAAAGCAAGCGATTGAATTAAGATAGGTTTAAAATTACATTGAATAATACCATAAAAAAAGCTTCCTCATTTTGGAAGCTTTTTGCAAACACGTAAAACCGGATGATCATACAATCATCCTGCATAAATTATTTTTTAAAAGTGTTACTTAATAATCACCCATCGTTTCCGGCAGTTGTGCCAGTGCTCTTTGCAACTGGTCATCATTGGGTGAAATACCATGCCATTCGTGGCTACCTTCCATAAAATCTACTCCTTTGCCCATGCAGGTTTTCATCAAAATAACAATTGGTTTACCGTTGCCTGTAAGCGATTTGGCATGCTGTAAAGCAGCGATAATTTCATGCATATCATTTCCCTTTTCCAGGTTAACAACCTCCCAGCCAAAAGCTATGAATTTGCCGGCAAGGTCGCCAAGGTTCATTACTTTTTCAGTAGGTCCATCTATCTGCTGACCATTCCAGTCAATGGCAGCTATTAAATTATCAATTTTTTTATGGGCAGCAAACAAAATGGCTTCCCAGTTCTGTCCTTCATCCAGTTCACCATCACCATGTAAAGAAAAGACCGTTGCGGTATCTTTGTTTAGTTTCTTAGCTATAGCAGCACCTAAAGCCACGCTCATTCCCTGCCCTAACGAGCCACTAGCAATGCGCACACCCGGTAAATGTTCATGCGTGGTGGGATGGCCCTGTAAGCGGCTGTTTAACTTTCTGAAAGTGGCTAATTCCTGTACAGGAAAATAGCCGCTCCTTGCCAAAACACTATAAAATACCGGTGAAATATGTCCATTACTTAAAAAAAACAAATCTTCTCCTACCCCATCCATGCTAAAAGAAGGATTATGTTTCATAATATTAAAATATAAGGCAGTTAAATAGTCTGCGCATCCCAATGATCCGCCCGGATGGCCACTTTGAACGCCGTGAACCATGCGTACAATATCCCGTCTTACCTGGCAGGCTGTTTCTTTTAAGTCCGTCATTTTTTTATTTTTGAATGCAAACCTACTTCAATTACATTCATCGCCAAAGTAAAAATATATATGTATGCATGTCTATAATAATAAGTTCGTAATTTATACGTTAATTTGCGGTAAAATATTCAGGATGAGGAAAGGGTTGTCGTTAAACTTGCTATCTACATTTATTATACACAATATATTTCTGTAAATCGCTCCTTTATTCAGGATAATTTTATTTTTTTAAGGTATTTATTGTAATCCTTATCATATTAATTGTGCATGCATGAATAACATATTAATAAGTTTCGGACTGGCATTTCTAATTACATTTTTCGCTATTCCAGTTATTATTGAAGTAGCAAGACGAAAGAAATTATACGATGAGCCAGATGAGCGGAAAGTTCACAAAATGGTCATTCCCACCTTGGGTGGCCTTGGTATTTTTGGTGGGTTTATTTTAGCAACTTTAATCGGTGCACCTGTAGGCAGTATTGAACTACAGTATTTTGTTGCTGCGGCCATTGTAATTTTCTTCCTGGGTATTAAAGACGATATTCTTGTGCTTTCTGCTGCAAAAAAATTCATTGGGCAATTAATTGCGGCAGGCATTATAATAAAATTTGGCGGTGTACAAATTGCTGACATGCACGGGTTTTTAGGCATCACCACCATACCACCCATTGCAAGTATTGTGTTAACCCTTTTTACAGTTATTGTAATCATTAATTCTTTTAATTTAATTGATGGCGTTGATGGCCTTGCCGGAAGTTTGGGACTTTTAACTTCACTGGTATTTGGTACTTACTTTTTTTATGCCGGGCAATTATTGTATTCAGTAATGGCGCTGTCGCTGGCAGGAAGCCTGGTAGGGTTTTTAATGTATAACCATTCTCCCGCAAAAATATTTATGGGCGATACGGGTTCTTTGTTGATTGGGCTAATCAATTCTATTCTGGTAATTAAATTTATAAATATTGCGGGTTCACCCACGGTGCCATTTCCGCTGGAAGCAGCGCCTGCAATTGGTTTTGCCATATTAATAGTTCCTTTGTTTGATACCCTGCGTGTTTTTGCCTTGCGTATTTTCAATAGCCGGTCTCCCTTTAGCCCGGATAGAAATCACGTACACCATTTTTTACTGGAACTTGGCTTTAGCCACCAAAAAGTAACCTTACTTTGTGTTAGCTGTAATATAGGGTTGCTATTGATAGCCTACTTTTTGCGCAGTTTCGGAACAACTGTGGTAGTAGGGGTGCTGATGGCAATTTCATGCACATTTATTGCCATCATTTATTATAGCCGGCCAAAAAATAAAACAACCGAAGTAGTTAATATTGATACCAAAAAACAAGTGGTAAAATACCGTAAAATTGCAACGGTCGTCCCTAAATCTGTACAAGTAAATTAACTTCAATCCTTTTTCCGTTTCATCATTTTTTATCTGCCTATTGTTCTTTTCTTTAGTTTTGCATCCACTTAATTTTCTATTATATGTCAGAAGAATTAGAAATGGTTAAACTGGATACAGAATCCACGATGAAAAGGGCAATCGCTCACCTGGAAACAGAGTTGATAAAAATCCGTGCTGGTAAAGCAAATCCCAATATGCTGGATGGCATTGTAGCAGACTACTATGGGTCGCCTACACCCATTGCACAAATTGCCAATATTTCTGTTTTGGATGTACGCACTATTTCTGTTCAACCCTGGGAAAAGAATATGCTTCAGCCTATTGAGAGAGCAATCATTGCAAGCAATATTGGCATTAATCCACAAAATGATGGTAATTCAATCAGGTTGTTTTTACCACCTTTAACAGAAGAACGAAGAAGGGAATTGGTAAAAAGATGCTATGGCGAAGGTGAAAATGGAAAGGTATCTATCAGGAATATCCGCAGGGATGCTATTGAACAAATAAAAAAATTGCAAAAAGACGGGCTGAGCGAAGATGCTGCCAAAGACGCCGAAGCCGACATACAGGAAAAAACCAACCGTTTTATTTTACTGATTGAAAAGCACCTGGAAGCCAAGGAAAAAGAAATTATGGTAGTTTAATCCTACTTTGAAAGAATAATAACGATGGATAAAGGATTATTCTTTATCCATCGTTATTGTTTTGCCCCGATGCGGCTTTGGTTGATACAAGTAAAAAGGAAATTTTAATTTTATAAAAACTCAGGTAAAATATTTATTTCTTCCAACTCCTGGTTCTTAAGTGTAAATGCATAACCATACATGCCATTGGTAATAACCAGGTAAGGAACCTTCAGATTTATATTGTAGCGAAGTGCCTGGCTTAACACCATATTATTCAGCCCCACATTCATTTCCTTACATTCAACCAGCATCCAGGGCTGGGTATTTTTATCATACACTACAATGTCAAAGCGCTTTTTTACATCGCCTAAATAAATTTCTTTTTCAACAGCAATCAATGCAGCCGGATATTTTTTTACCTGTATTAAATATTGTAAAAAATTCTGCCTAACCCACTCTTCCGGTGTAAGCAATACCCATTGTTTACGCACCTCATCAAATATCATTTCTTTACCCGGGCCCTGTTTAATTTTAGGCTGGTAAGCGGGGTATGCTATCTTTATCATTAGTAGAGAAAATATATTTTGTACTTTTATTCAATGGCAAATAAACGAATAAACCAATAAACCAAATAAATGAAAACAAAAGCAGCCATAGTAGAAAACTGGTTACCCCGTTATACCGGCGAAAAGCTGGAGAACTTCGGCGAGTATATTTTACTCACTAATTTTTCTAATTACGTTGCCATGTTTGCCAAATGGAATAAGGTAAAAGTTGTAGGCACAGACAAGCCCATGCAATGTGCTACCGCAGGTAATATTACCATCATCAATTTTGGAATGGGTAGCCCGGGAGCAGCTACGGTAATGGATTTGCTGACAGCCATACAGCCCAAAGCAGTATTGTTTTTGGGTAAGTGCGGTGGCTTAAAAAAGCGCAATAAAATTGGCGATCTGATTTTACCCATCGCCGCATTAAGAGGCGAAGGAACCAGCTACGACTATTTTCCGCCTGAGGTTCCTGCCTTACCTTCGTTTATGCTTCAAAAGGCTATCTCCACCACCATAAGGGATTATGCCTGCGATTACTGGACGGGCACGGTGTACACAACTAACAGAAGGGTTTGGGAGCATGATGATGTATTTAAAGAATACCTGCAACGGGTAAGGGCCTATGCCATTGATATGGAGACGGCAACTATTTTTACCGTGGGTTTTTACAATAAAATTTCTACTGGTGCTTTATTACTGGTAAGCGATAGCCCGATGGTTCCCGATGGCGTAAAAACAGAAGCCAGCGATAAAAAGGTTACCTCCGAATTTGTAGAACGCCATTTAAAAATTGGCATCGATTCTTTAAAACAATTGATCAATAATGGGCTAACGGTAAGACACCTGCAGTTTTAAAAAATTGGTCCAAACATTTATTCATTGATGATCATTGTTGCATCGCCCTCTTTTACTTTTGTAAAAATGGCAATAGGTGCAATCAATTTGATGTACACTCAAATATTCAGCAGTTAATTATTTTCAATGGCTTCCATATATTCTTACCAGCAACTCTATACTTTTTCAAAAAATATTTTTATAAAAATTGGTTGCACCAATGTCAATGCCGAAACTGCAGCCAAAGTATTGCTGTCAGCCGATTTGCGGGGCGTAGATAGCCACGGCATCGCCCGCTTAACCGGCTATATCCGTTTGTGGGAAGTGAACCGGATTAAAGCCAACCCGGATATTTGTATTGTTCATGAAACACCATCTACAGCCACCGTAGATGGCGACAAAGGATTGGGTTTGGTGGTAGCGCCTGCAGCCATGCAGATTGCCATTGACAAAGCAAAAAATGCAGGCACTGGCTGGGTTAGCGTAAAAAACAGCAATCATTTTGGCATTGCCGGTATTCATGCAATGATGGCATTGGAACATGATATGATTGGTATTGCAATGACCAACGCATCGGCATTAGTCGCACCTACTTTTTCAATAGAAAGATTGTTAGGCACCAATCCAATTGCCGTGGCAATACCTGCAGGAAACGAAGCTCCCTTTGTGGCCGACTTTGCCACCACTACTGCCGCCAATGGAAAACTGGAAATACTACAACGAAAAAATGCAGCAACACCTGAAGGCTGGGTACAAAGCAAAATGGGTGAACCAAGTACCAATGCATCTGAAGTAAAAAATGGCGGGGCCTTATTGCCCCTTGGCGGGGATAAAGAACATGGCAGTCATAAAGGATACATGCTCGGTAGTGTTGTAGATATTTTTTCAGCCATTTTAAGTGGCGCTAATTACGGTCCGTGGGTTCCGCCTTTTCCTGCCTATGTACCCATGCCCGAAAATATGCCGGGTGAAGGGATCGGGCATTTTTTTGGAGCAATGCGCATTGATGCTTTTCGCCCGGCAGCAGATTTTAAAATGCACATGGATAAATGGATACAACGTTTTAGTGCTGCTAAAACTGTTGCAGGCCAGCCAAAAGTTATCATACCTGGCCAGCCGGAAACTGCTATGGAAAAGGAAAGAATGAAAAGTGGCCTGCCATTGGCAACATCTGTAATAAAGGAACTGGAAGAGCTGGGTAAAAAATTTGGCCTGTCATTGTAGCCGCTCAGGAAAAATTATCCTTATAATTTCACTCTGATTATATTTGCAATCCAATAAAAAAATTACGGTAATGAAAATAATGAAGTTTGGTGGTACCAGCGTAGGCAAACCCGAAAGAATGCATGAGGTGGCGAAGTTGATAACAAAAGATGCAGAGCCTAAAATTGTGGTATTATCTGCTTTAAGCGGCACTACCAATTCATTGGTGGAAATCAGTGTATCGCTGGCCAACGCAGACAGGAATATGGCCAAACAACAGATAGAAATATTGGAAGCACACTACCAAAATTTTATTGATCAACTGCTTAAAACAGCAGCAGCCCTGGCAAGTGCCAAAAGTATTATTTCCGAACATTTTGAATTTCTGAACATCATCTTAAAAATATCTTTTAGTGAAGCATTGAATAAAGATATTCTTGCGCAAGGCGAATTACTGAGTACCAAATTATTTTCTGTTTATCTAACGGAGCAGGGTATTGATCATGCATTAATACCTGCATTGGATTTTATGACAATTGATAATGATGACGAACCACAGATAGGAAGCATCAAGGTAAAGCTGGCGCAGATTTTACAACGCCATAAAAATAAAACCGTCTTTATTACACAAGGCTTCATCAGCCGTAATGCCAAAGGCGAAGTAGATAATTTAAAAAGAGGCGGCAGTGATTACAGTGCGTCTCTGATTGCAGCAGCAGTGAATGCATCCGTTTGCGAAATATGGACAGATATTGATGGCATGCACAACAACGATCCAAGAGTAGTAAAGAAAACCGTTGCTATTGAACAAATGAGCTTTGAAGAGGCTGCCGAGCTGGCTTACTTTGGCGCAAAAATTTTACACCCCGCAAGCATCTGGCCTGCACAATTTTATAAAGTGCCTGTTAAGTTACTAAACACCATGCAGCCAGAAGCAAGAGGAACTTTAATAACCGAACTGGCAGGAAGTGTGGGCGTAAAAGCAATAGCTGCAAAAGACGGGATTACGGCCATTAAAATTAAAAGCAGCCGTATGTTATTGGCCTATGGGTTTTTAAGAAAAATATTTGAGGTGTTTGAAAAGCACCGCACTTCTATTGATATGATCACTACTTCAGAAGTAGGGGTATCTCTAACAATAGATAACGATACCAATCTGCCTGCAATTATTAAGGAACTGGAGCCATTTGGAACGGTAGAAATTGATGCCAATCAAACCATCGTTTCCATAGTAGGCAATGAAATTACGGAAACAAAAGATGTGATGCAGCAGATTTTTAAATCATTGAGCGGTATCCCTATCCGCATGGTAAGTTATGGTGGCAGCAGTCATAACATCTCCATCCTTATTCCTAAAAATTACAAGGTGCAGACTTTGCAATTATTAAATGTGGGTTTATTTGGTCTGGAGTAATTTATATTTTAATACCAAGCCGCTGGTAAATAAAACTCATCAGCCAGGCAGGTCCTATCAGTAAAAAATGAAGGTCTTTCATAAAAGAAGGTTTCTTTCCTTCAATCTTGTGTCCGTAAAACTGACCGATCCATGCTGCCACAAATATCAGGAGCGAAAAAGCCCATAAAGGCATCAAAAATTTAAGCTCAATGAAATGGCTTATCAACAGGCAAATGGTGCCAAATAAAAACATACCCACCCACAGCGTTTTACTTAACAAAAAGTAGTAAATAATCATAAACACAAATGCTATCATCGCTACGTTTATCCGATGGCCCGTTATTACAAAAGGTAATTTAATGCTGTACAAAAAGCCAACAATGGCAAAAAATATGGCCGGTACACAAATCCAGTGAATAGTTTTATTGGTAGTATCCTGGCGGCTTTCTCCATATTCATTCAGCCATTGTTGTATGGTTGGCATAGTATTATTGTTTAATAATCCAAGTTAGTTATTCTGCAGTAAATAGTAAAAGTTAGTGTGGAAGCAGCTAAAGCGAAAATTGTACTATGTTTAAATAAATAATCATAATTCCAATGCAACTTTCTGTTGTAAAAAATTGTTATAAATTTGGTTTT
>NZ_JACMOO010000385.1 GCF_014377975.1 Ferruginibacter sp. | reverse complement strand
TGAATGGAAAAGTTACCAAAATTTATAGCGGCGAAATACATTATCCCCGTGTGCCGCATGAGTATTGGAAAGACAGATTGCTAAAAATTAAAGCAACAGGTTTTAACACAATCAGCACGTATGCTTTTTGGAATGTACATGAGCCTAAGCCAGGTGTTTGGAATTTTTCTGGCGATAATAATATTGCCGGATTCATTCGCACCGCAAATGAAGTTGGGTTGAATGTAATACTAAGGCCCGGCCCCTATGTGTGTGCCGAATGGGATTTTGGGGGATTGCCTGCATGGTTGTTAAAAGAACCCGGCATGAAGATACGCTGTAATGATCCGGCATTTATGAAGGCAGCAGAAAAGTACCTGATGCGCTTGGGAACTGAATTAAAAGGTTTACAAATAAATGCCGGCGGCCCAATCATAATGGTGCAACTTGAAAATGAATATGGCGCTTACGGCAATGATACCAGATATTTAACAGCTCTAAAATTACTTTTAAAGAAGGCTGGGTTTACCGTCCCACTATTTAGTGCCGATAACCCCGAAGATAAAATGTATATCAACTCACAGTTGCCTGATGTAAAACATGTGGTTAATTTTGGAGAGATATACCACATGCTGCCTGATACAGCTTTTGGAATTCTTTCAAAGCATCAAACTTATTTTCCAGAAATGTGCGGTGAATACTGGACAGGCTGGTTCACCACCTGGAGCGATAAAAAATTTGCCACGCCAAATTTCGATATCCAAAAAAGAGATATAGAGTGGATGTTGAAAACAGGAAAATCTTTTAACTGTTACATGATTCATGGAGGAACAAACTTTGGTTTTATGGCCGGTGCAAACAATTGGGGAAACAGATACATGCCCTATATCACGAGCTACGACTACGAATCGCCAATATCCGAAGGAGGGATACCTACTGAAAGAGCATTCGCAATTCGGGACGTGATAAAACAATATGCTACATGGTCAATTCCTGATTATCCCTCACCAAAATCAGTAATAGAAATACCGCCAATAAAAATGGAAGAAACAGCTTCTTTGTGGGACAATTTGCCAACAGCAATATTTTCTGTTCAACCAAAATCCATGGAAAATTACGGACAAAACTTTGGTTATATCTTATACCGCACAACACTAACAGGTACCAGAAGTGGCTTAATGAAGGTGAAAGAATTACATGACTACGCCACCGTTTTTATAAATGGAAAATTGATTGGTACACTGGACAGAATGAAAAACATTGATACCATCCGCATACCTGATGTTACCGGTAAAACAGTTATCCTGGATATTTTAGTGCATGCCCTGGGAAGGAATAATTATGGCGACAGGATGCTGGAGGAACGAAAAGGGATAACAGAGAATGTTTCCTTTGAACCATTTACACAAATGAACTGGCAAGTGTTTCCGCTTCCGATGGATAGTAAATATTTGCAAAAGCTAAAATTTGTACCTAAAACTGAATTGATAAAGGCGGGTGGTTTCTACAGAGGTAATTTTATTTTAAACGATGTTGGAGATACTTATCTCGATTTAAAGGATTACAAAAACGGCTTTGTTGTAATTAATGGTCACAATCTTGGAAGGTTTTGGGATAAAGGCCCACAACAACGTTTGTATTGTCCGGCACCATGGTTAAAGAAGGGTGTAAATGAAGTGATTGTTTTTGACATGGAAGGCGTAAATATTCATGAAGTAAAAGGATATATAACGGCTAATTAATTTTCACGATATTAATAACATTTCAAAATGGAGTTATAGACTGTATTGTAGGATAATATTATTACTCATTTTTTCGTGATGAAAATAGACAGCATTATAATCAATCCTTTTAGTAAAAAAGTTAATTATTATCTGTTAAATAAAAAATAGCTCATAGCATTAAAAAAAACATAAATGAAATTATTACTGATTATTTTATTGGTTCCCTTTTACAGTTTTACAAACGTTATAACTATTAGTAGAAGTAGTTCGCTCAAATTAAATAATAGTTGTTTAATGGTTAAGTATAAAAAATTTCCAACCCCATTGGAAGACACATTTTATTTGAAGCCAATTATTATGGAATTACAAAAAAAATGGCCGGTAAACAGGATGGTTAATTTTGTTTTTCATGGGCATAGTGTACCGGCAGGTTATTTTCAAACACCTGCTATCAATACATTTCAATCGTATCCTTTACTGTCAGTTAAAAGAATTACAGATAGTTTTTCTACAGCGGAGATTAATTGTATACGAACGGCAATCGGTGGAGAAAATGCTGAGCAGGGAGCTAAACGATTTGATAGTACAGTGTTGAATCATCAACCAGATGTATTGTTTATTGACTATGCGCTTAACGACCGCAATATTGGTTTGGAAAGGTCGAAGGCTGCATGGCAGTATATGATTGAAAAAGCTCTGTCAAAAAAGGTAAAAATAGTCTTGTTAACACCAACTCCAGACATGCAGGAAGACATTAAAAGTAGTGAGTCGCCATTAGAAAAATATACCAGCCAGATTCTTGCACTTGGTAAACAATATCATATCCCTGTAATTGACAGCTACCACATTTTTAAAAAATTGGTACTAGGTGGGAAAAATCTTAATGACTACATGGCACAATCCAATCATCCCAATGCCTTGGGGCACCAGTTGGTAGCCAATGAAATTTGTAAACTATTCGGTTTGAATTAATCGGTAAAAATTATGTTATGCCATCTTTGCTGCGTTGTTTTTTTTATTTTTCTATTTTGTTGTTGCTTTCATGTGGTAATAATAAAGTGAAAAATAGCAAAACTATTTTTACAAAATTAGATGCCGCAACATCTGGCATCGATTTTAATAATATTATTCAAGAGAACGATTCCGTCAATCTTATCAATAATGAGTACGCTTACATGGGTGGTGGTGTTGGCATCATTGACATCAACAACGATGGGCTGCCGGATATTTTTTTCTCTGCCAATCAGCAAAGCAGTAAACTGTATTTGAATGAAGGTAACAATCATTTTAAAGACATTACAACAACTGCCGGGGTATCAACCAAAAGCTGGTGTACTGGCGTAAGTGTTGTTGATATCAATAATGATGGGTACCAGGATATATATGTATGTGTGTCGGGCGGTGTGCAGGGAAATAACAGAAAAAATTTACTATTCATTAATAATAAAAACTCCACGTTTACTGAAATGGCTGCTGAATATGGGTTGGCAGATACGGCGTATTCAACACAGGCAGTGTTCCTTGACTTTGATAAGGATGGCGATTTG
>NZ_JACMOO010000071.1 GCF_014377975.1 Ferruginibacter sp. | reverse complement strand
TTTAAGTCCCATAAGCGCCCTGTAAAAAACACATTCATACCATAATGAATGCTGGATTGAGGTGCCCTTCTGCCCATGCTGTATTTTATCCAGGCATCTCCTTTGGTAATTTTTTTGTACAAGGTGGTGTCCACATCTGCCTGAGCCTTAAAGCCAATGCATCCGTCCCAGGGCGCATTCCATATACTGTCTGCACCCCCCAGCGATGGTATTACAATAAAATCGGCTTTGCCCGCAATGTTTTTATATGCACCCGGAAACCAGCTATCGGCACAAATAAGTAAACCCATCTTTCCTGCCCTAGTTGAAAAAACGGGAGCCTGGTCTGTTTTGCCACAAGCAGAAAACCCCTGTTCATCATCTACCGGAAAAATTTTCTTCACCAATGGTGGAATGATTCTGCCTTTGGCACTAAAAACTACAGAGGTATTATAAATTTTATTCTGGTTATTAATTTCAAGCTCTCCCCTTTTGTTTATAAAAGCATCTGGCAATGCGATGGAACCGGCTACAATAACACAATTAAACTCTTTAGCCAATTGCGAAAAAGTATTTTCGTAGATGGCAGCCATTTGTTTCGCCTTCATACTAAAAAGAGCGTATTTCATTTTATCTTGTACAGGCGCACGGTAATAATTTACAAAAAATTTAAACAGGTTGCTGATTACAATATTTGTCATTGCTGCATCCATGGTTGGCTGATGGTAAATGTTTTCCTTTTCGTTGGCTGCAACCAGCCAGGTACCAATGTATTCCGGCAATACCACTACCGATTGGGCGGTTAATTTATTTTCCTTTTTCAGTGCTTCAAAATATACACGAAGAATATTTTTAAAATTGGATGCTGTGGCGTAATTATCCGGTGTTAAATAGGGCTGAATGCCAATGACATTGCCCTTCCCCGAATCAGTACCAAACTCGGTATAAGAAAGTCCTTCTTTATAAAAAGGAGATACAGTTGTTTTTTCTTTTACCCGGTCCATTTCGGCCCAGATATTATAGCCTGTAAACAAGACCAAAACAAATACTCCTGAAAATATAATAAAGGTTCTCATGAATAAAATTGATTAATGGTTTTAACCTTAATATTAAAACTAAAATAAAAAAAATTACATGCTTCTAAGTAGTGATGGCAAACAGAACGATTGTTGAAGATAAACAAAATGTCAGACAGTAGTTTCTCAAGTGTTTAAACCAGGGATTTTTACATTGCCTGCATCAATATCGCCATACACCTGGCAACCACCGATACCGTCTACCAGCATCTGGCATTTACAGGCCTACAGATTTTACCAACACCTGTAAAAAGTAATTCACAAAACCGGACAGGTCTCAAGACTCCTTTTTTATCAATAAGAAAATAATCGCAGCAACTATTACAGACGAAACCCAACCGGCACAAAATTTAAATCCACAAATTAAAATAACTTCACAAAAATAATTATTACACATGCGATCAATATTTTTTATTTCCTGCTTTTTTATAGTGGCTGTTTCAACAGCACAAACCGATTCATTGATTTTAAAATTCCCCAAAGATTCAGGATATCTTTCTTCTTTTGACGGCACTAAAATTTATTATGAAGTGCGTGGCAAAGGCAAGCCCGTTTTATTGCTGCACGGATTTATTGTAAACGGCAATTCATGGAAAAAAGCCGCATTGTATCCAGACCTGCTGAATGCCGGATACAAAGTAATTATACCGGATATGCGTGGCAATGGTAAATCAGATAAACCGCATGATTCCACTGCTTATGACAATGATGCCGAAGCAAAAGATATGATACAACTGATGGCCTTGCTGAAAGTAAAAAAATACAGTGTGGTGGGCTATTCAAGAGGCTCAATTATTACAGCCCGTTTGCTGGTGCTGGATAAAAATATTCAAACGGCTGTAATGGGTGGTATGGGTACTGATTTTACCAATCCATTTTGGCCACGAAGGATTATGTTTTACAGGGCGTTGATGGGAGATTCTATTCCGGAATTAAAAGCAATGGTGGCGTATGTACAACAACAAAATTTAGATCAGCTGGCGTTGGCCTATTTACAAAGATCGCAACCTGCTACCTCCAAAGAAGCGCTGGGGAAAATAACACAACCTGTACTGGTGATAAGCGGTAGTGAAGATGCCGACAACGGCTCTGCGGCTAAACTCGCAAAGTTATTGCCAAACAGCACCTTGGCAACTGTTCCTGGTGATCACAACCATGCTGCTGCTACCAGTGAATTCTCGAACGCTGTGATTCATTTTTTACAGCAGCATCAGTATTAACCAACGTATTTTATAATATGCAGTAATCGTAAACAATCCTTTTCTTTCGTCATGCGGTATCCAATGATTTTAGCAACTTGCTCAAACAAATCAAGTGGCAGACTTTGTAATAATTTTTCATTTTGTTCATCACTTATTAAATAGTTTTATAAAAAAAGAGGCACACCGACGGCTGCCCCTTTTTAGTGATAACCAAAACCAACTCCGCAATTTTTCCGAGAAATACACACCCGTATTTTAAATACTTTTACAGTCCCTTTCCAAATTCAGGAGCTGTTTTATCGTACCATACCCGCTCATTGGATAAGGTTAAAACATCCTGTACATTCGGTGTAAATCCTTGCGCAGTATAGGCTGCAGACCAATTTACCCGATTTACTTCGCCGGGATCATTGATCCAGAATCGACGTGGAATTTTTTCTCCAAATGTTTCTCTTGGATAATAGGTGGAGCCGGTTTTTGGATACCCGGTTCTGCGGTCAAAAACATAGGCTTCATTTGGCTGACGGATCAAGTTTAGATGTTGCTGAATATATATCCGCTCCAGGTCGTTGGTGCCGTTTAAAACAACATTGGTATTGTTTTGATAAGCCGCTATTTCTGTTGCGCCCTCTCCCGAATAAGCCAGGGTAGAGCCGGCAGTTACTGCAATGGCATTCATAGTTTTTATGGATGCTTCAATACCTTTATTGTACCAGGCTGCAACGTCGCCGGAAATATAACCCTTCTTAATAAATTCGGCAATCAGCAAACAGGATTCACCTGCGCTGGCCAGTAATTCAGTAAAGGTGCCGGAGGTACTGCCATCCCAGCGAGGCGCATAAAATCTACGGTTGATGGTAGAAATCAGGAAATATTTATTCAGACCACCTCCATCAAATCCATTACTTCCAAAATAAGCTTTTTGCGGTACATTCAATGTCCAGTCAATAGGCCCACCCTGAAACTGGATCAAGGGGTCGTTGATATCAATAAAGGAAGGCAGTGTTTTACCATATTTGGTAAGTGTATCCTTAAAAGAGCCCTCTAAACTATTTGGATTAAAATACACTTTTATCCGGGGGTCGTTTACTTTTTTCATAAAATCTACGATAGCGATTCCTCCATATTTAATGTCCCTGTAGTTAATAGCACCGCCTGCCGCATCGTAAGTAACATTTGCGTAAGTAAGGTTATCTTCTACATTCTTTATCGGCCCGGTTGCATCGGCCATTACTTCACCTGCTATTTTGGTGGTTTTGGCTTTGTCCTGGTTTTCATATCGGGCTGCAATTCTTAGCTTCAATGTATTGGCAAGTTTTATCCACTTTGTCCAGTCACCTTTATAAAAAACATCCGAAGTTCCAAAGCTTTTAATTGTTGGTGTATTGGCGGCAGCCAGGGTTGTGATGGCATTGTTTAACTGGTTTAACCAGGTAGCAAAAAGGGTTTCCTGCGTATCAAACACGGGATTAAATACGCCTTCGTACCTTCCTTTTATAGCTTCTGTATAGGGAATAGAACCATTTAAATCGGTAACTTTTATACCCTGCAATACCTGCAGAATATAAGTGGCTGCACCCATTTTTGCATAGTCTGCCGAGTCGGACTTTAAACTAATCTGTCTCCTGATTTCGAATAGATTTGGGAGCACCTGCGAATAAAATATACCGTACCTGCTATTGGCATTGGAGGTTATTTCGTATGGGCTTGACGTAAAATGTTGCGTAAACCGAAACAACTGTTCAAAACTTTCCCAAACCCATTCAGTTCCATTCACAGACAATTTGTCTTCTGTATAGGTCATCAAAAATTTAGGATCTGGTGTGGTTACGTTTGAAGGATTGGTGTTGATATTTCCAAAATCTTTTGTACAACCCGTGCAGAGAAGTAATATCGCTACGCCTGCTCCCAAAAGGCTGAATCCCGATTTATAATTTTTCATATAATTATTTTAAAATTTTCCTTTAAATTAAAAGTTTGCCCTAAGAGAGAGAACTATATTTCTTGTCATAGGAAGAAATCCATTCTCCCCGGAATATGCTGTATTATTTGAGTTGTTTGAAGCCGGATTAAAATTATACGGCAATGTATTGTACAGGTAAAGTAAATCTCTGCCTGCAATACTTACACTTAATCCTTTTAACCTTAGTTTTTTAAATGCTTTTTCATTAAAGGCATAACTTACCGCCACCTGGCGAAGCGATATCCATGAACTTTTAACTACCCAGTAATCGGACACTCCCGTTGAGGAAGAACCATACCTGTAACCGAATTGCGGCAGATGGGTGGGCTCTACAAAACCTTTCTTATAAGCTTCTTCAAAGGTCAGCCCGCCAACATCCACGCTGGTTCCGTCTGCCTGTGTAATGCTTTGTCCTTTGTCAAATACACCCTTTACAATAATGCCATCATCATAAGTAATACCATCATATTTACTGGTAAAAGTAATACCTCCATGTGCCGCATCTCTTCCAAATAATGTATTAGGGAAAACGCCGGTATGTGTACCATACCTGTAACTTGACAATACAAAGTCTCCTCCAATTTTGGCATCCAGCAATATATTCAGAGTAAAGTTTTTATACCGAAAAGTATTGTCCCACCCGGTGCGGAATTTGGCATTAATATCGCCTACGTCCTGCCAGTAATTGCTCCTTTGCGGAAAGGCTGCACGGGCATCTCCCCTCCATCTTAAAATTGGCTGGCCGGGCACAGACGAAGGGATTGAATTGATCTGTGACCGTAGGATACCGTATGATTTTCCTACTACTGCCCAGGTGCTGATTTCTGCAATGTCTGCACCCAGGTTGTATTCACTTCTTCCGGGATACAAAGAAACAATCAGGTTGCGGTTTCTTGAATAGTTAAGCGTGGTAGTCCAGGAAAAATTTTTAGTACTTACAGGCGTTGCATCAATTGCAATTTCAATACCCTTGTTTTGAATATTTCCTGCATTGATTAAAATAGAACTAACACCGGATTCCACCGGGGCAGTTATATCGAGTATCTGGTTTTTTGTATTGTCCTGGTAAAAACTAACATCCAGGCCAATCTTGCTTTTCAGAAAGCGAAGATCAAGCCCAATTTCTTTAGAGATCTTTCTAACAGGCTGTATATTTGGTTGAAGTACCCTGCTGGAAGAGTAAGTTGACGAAGGAACTGTAACTCCATTTGCACTGCTGAAGCCATTCAACGCAAAGCCGGCATTCAGTGAAAATGGATCCGTATCACCACCCAGTGCTGCAATGTTAGACCTTAATTTACCAAATGAAAACCAGTCTGGTAATTTAAAAGTTTCTGAAAATACCCAGGAAGCACTTAGGGCTGGATATTTATAAAAATTGTTACCTGAACCATTTGTGTAGGTTAATGCAGACGACCAGTCGCCTCTAAATGTTCCCTGTAAAAAGAATTGATTTTTATAAGCGATATCTGCACTTGCATACACCGAATTTAATTTTCTTCTGTTAAGTGTACCACCCTCCACAATTTGTGGATTAACAGAATTGGCTATAAAGAAATTACCAGGGTAATTTAAACCGCCGCTTGTTGTACTGGAGGAATAGGTTGTTTTATAATCCTGTGATTCAGCTCCTACATATCCTGAAATGGTGAGATCTTTATTAACTTCTTTATTCATCATCACCATGGCTTTTAAAAATTTAGATTCCTTGGTGTTAAAGCCCATAGAATAAGATCCTCCTGTAAAGTTTGCCTTCTCGCCTAATTCTTTATTTTCTGTTTTGCGGTAAAGATTATTGATGTTTCCTTCCAGCACCACTTTTGCCCAGCTTGTTATGTCTGCTGTTAACGCTATCCGGCTCCGGAGCATTTGCTCGTTCTGGGTATAATTGTCGTTATATAAATTAAACCAAAACCTTGATTCGGGTGATTTGTTAGGCTCTGCATTATTAGTAGGGTCAGGTGTACCGCCCAAAACGCTGGTATATTTATCAGGTTGCATCCAGTACTTTGTATCGTAGTTTCTGGGAAGCACCCAGGTGTACATGTGGCCGACATTATAAGAGCCAAATGCATCTAACCCTCCTAAACGGGGAGGATTTTTTCCTTTGAAATCAGTATACGCCGTGCTGATATCAATATTTATCCTGTCCGTAATTTTATGGGTAACCCTGAGATCAAAGGAATTTTTCTTTAAACTATTGTTGAGGTATATACCCTTTGCATCATTGTAATTGTAAGAAAAACGGAATGAGGAACGATCCGTCGCAGCATCGATCGCTACGTTGGTATTAGTACCGCCGCCATTTTGGTAAGCATTGAGGTAGTTATTGGGATGAGGGATATACCTGGTCACGGTTCCGTCATAGTTTGTTACCTCCTGACCAAGCATTCTCGGACCCCAGTTTTCGCCTTCTCTTTGAATCTGGCGATCAATATATGGTTTTCCTGTAACAGGATCAATGGGAAAAACTTTGGTTGTCCAGTTTTGATCACTTGTATAATTCGCATCCCGGTTATCGGTAAAGAAAGCTCCAACACTACCTCCACCAAACTCATTCTGAAAGTCGGGCCCTTTATAGGGGTTAGACAGACTTAATGTTTGATTTAGACTTACGCCAAGGCCCTTACGCTGTGTACCTTTTTTGGAAGTGATGAGTACTACCCCATTAATGGCTCTTGTGCCGTATAAGGCTGCTGCCGCTGAACCTTTTAAAACAGATACTGTTTCAAAATCTTCCATATTTAAATTCTTAAGGTCGTTCCCAAAGTCACGCCCCTCACCACTAAAAATATCATTGTCCATTATAACACCATCGATAACAAATATGGGCTGGTTATTTTTTCCAAGAGTTGAATTACCCCGGATAATAATTTTTGTGTTACCAAATAATCCCCCGGCGCCTTGGTCAATCTGCACGCCGGCAACTCGTCCCTGCAGTGCGTTAATGGGATTTACTTCATTTGTTTTTGCAAGTTCCGATCCTTTAATACTGGTTACAGAATAACCAAGCTGGCGCTTTTGTTTTGTAATACCAAGGGCAGTAACTAC